>DATGHB010000403.1:0-59046 GCA_035308265.1 Roseiarcus sp. | reverse complement strand
TCAAATTCGCCCCATGCGCCTCCCTACCCGAACGGTCCGACCCGAAACGCCATGCTGACAATCGCCGCGACGCCAATGAGGAGAAGGACCAGCGCCGTGACCAGGGTCAGCGACACGGGAAAGACGGTCTCGCCATGGACGAGCCCTTCCGCCCGCATCGACTCGCGCAGGCGCCGCAGCCCCATCATGAACTGCACGTGATAGCCGATGCCGAGGACGAGCATCACGATGCCGAGCGCGACCAGAGCGAGCCCGAAGTTGCGCGGCGCGGCGGCTTTCTTGATGATCTCCTGATCGCGCAGCTTCTCGAACACCTGCGCGATGGTGAAGCCGAAGCCGATCAGCGAAAGGGAGGTTCGGATCACCGACATCAGCGTCCGGTCGGCGCTCATCCGCGTGCGCTGGAACGACATGCCGGTGCGGCGCGACGAGAGCTCGGTGTTCGCGTCAAGCTTGAGATCGGGATTCACCGCGTCCTCTCTTGAACCGGGTCGCTCAATTCGATGCGCGCCAGGCGACCCAGTGGCGCGCCACGCGCTCGAAGGGGCCACGCAACAGCAAATAGGGAACAAAGGCGAGCAAAATCACAATCACCGCCGCCTGGCCGGGATAGAACGTGCCCAGCACCTTCCATTGGTAGATGATATCCATGATGACGCCAAGAATCAGGACCCGCCCGGTCGCGATGATGCCCTCCCACAGACGTCCGCTGCGCCCCTGCGGGTCGCGGACGCCGTGGATCAGGGCCCAGACATAGGGTCTGCGCCCGAGGCGGGCGTCGCGGACCCCGTCGCGCGCCGCGGCGAGGATCGCCATCGCCGGCTGCAGAATGAAGCGAAAGGTCATCGGGCCGCCGGGCCGATCGAGGATGTCCCTCCACAGCCGGCCGAGGCTCTCGGCGGTGATCCCATACCAGACAACCCCGAGGGCGACGAGGCCGAGGAGGAGCACGGCGGCCAGTTGCGCCGTCAGAATCGCGCTTTTCGACGGCGCGTCAGTCAAGGCGCGGACATTCTTCACGCGATGCGACAAGCATTGCCGGAGGCGCTACGCATTTCTGCAACCGGGACCGCACCCTGTTGACCAGAATCGGTCGAGGCTGCTTTGGATAGTCGCCCGCCGATCGGGTGTCAAAGCCGCTGCTCGAGGCGCCGTGCTCGGCCCGCCGATGCTTGCCAACCTGAAGGACCGCAGTGGATGTCGACGAGCAGCGAACCCGCGCAAACGTCAGCCGATCGCGCCGAGGCGGTTCGAGCGTTCTACGAGTCGCATCCCTATCCGGCGCCGGTGACGAGCTTCGAGAAGCGCCTCGATCGCTTCCGCGACCCACGCCGGCGGCGCGCGCAATCCCTGCTGCTCTGGCCGTTGGAGCAACCGCGCGCGGACAGAAAAATCCTTGTCGCCGGATGCGGAACGTCGCAGGCGGCCCGCTACGCGCTGAGCGAGCCCGACGCGCGCGTGACTGCGATCGACATCAGCGAGACGAGCCTCAGCCACACCCGCGATCTTCAACACAAGCACGACATATGCAATTTGCGTCTCGAGCGCCTGGCGATCGAGGAGGTCGGAAAGCTTGGCGAGACTTTCGACCAGATCGTCTGTACCGGCGTCCTTCACCACCTGAGCGATCCGGACTCGGGCTTGAGCTCGCTCCGCAATGTCCTTGACGACAACGGCGCCATGCACGTCATGGTCTACGCGCCTTACGGGCGCGCCGGCATCGCCATGATTCAGGATTATTGTCGGCTGTTAGGCGTCGGAGTCCGCGACGAGGAATTGCGCGACCTCGGCGCAACGATCCAGGCGCTCGCGCCCGACCACCCGATCGCCGGCGTGCTCAAGCGGGCGAAAGATTTCGCGAAACCCGACGCGCTCGCCGACGCGCTGCTCAACCCCCAGGAGCGCGCCTATTCCGTGCCCCAACTCCATGACTGGCTCGACCGCTGTGGCCTAAGATTCGGGCGATGGCATGAGCAGGCGCCCTATCTGCCGCAATGCGGAGCGATCGCGCGCACGGCCCACGCGGCGCGGCTCGCCGCTTTGCCCGAACGCGCGCGCCATGCGGCGATGGAGCTTCTGCGCGGGACGATGGACCGGCACAGCTTCGTCGCCTATCGCGACGATCGCGCGCTTGAAGCCCAGCCGATCGCCTTCGAGGGCGACGCCTGGCTTGATTTCGTTCCCCTTCGCTTGCCCTGGACGCTGACCGTCAAGGACCGAGCGCCGTGCGGGGTCGCCGCCGTCCTCATCAATCCGACCCACATCTATCCCGACCTCGCGTTCTTCATCGACGCCGCGCAGGAGCGGGTCCTTAAGGCGATCGACGGCGAGCGTTCGGTTGGCGAGATTCTGAGCAGCGCCGGGATGAACGACGAGGCGTGCCGCCAGTTTTTCAAACGCCTCTGGGAGCACGACCTCGTCGTGTTCGACGCGAAACGCACGCTCTGAGGGCGCGCTGCGTTTGAGTTTACGCACGGACCGCCCCGAGGCGTCTCCTCCCCCCTTGCGGGGGAGGATCAAGGAGGGGGTCGCGCCGTCAGACGAAACGAGCATGCAGCTGCGCGTTCAACAATCTCTCCAGTCCGCGCGACCCCCCACCCCTACCGGCCCCCACAAGAGGGGGCGGGGGCGCCAACGATTCAAGCTAAAGACAACTCGCGCTAAGGGCGCCCCCGTCCGCGCGCCTCACGCTCGCTTAAGCCCGGACCACGCAGCGAAAGCCGACATGGCTGGTCGATGTGTCGATCGGCTCGGCGTGCCGGGCGGCGGGGCGGTAACGCTGGCAATAGTTCGGCGCGCATAAATGCGAGCCGCCTTTCAGCACCTTGCGGGGAATGCGGATCTCCGGCTGGCAGGAATCGTAGCTCTCCGCCTCCGGGCCGCCGCGCGGATTCTCGGGCACGCAGCACGCCTTAGGCGCGTCGGCGGAATGGCGGGTCGACCAGAAATCCGAGGTCCACTCCCACACATTGCCGATCATGTCGTAGAGCCCGTAACCGTTCGGGGGAAACGACCGGGCTGGCGAGGTGCGCTCGAAACCGTCCTGCTTGAGGTTCTGGTGCGGGAAGTCGCCCTGCCAGGTGTTCGCCATCTGCTTACCCCCGGGCGCGAACTCTTCGCCCCAGGAATATTCCGCCCCGGCGAGCCCGCCCCGCGCCGCGAATTCCCACTCGGCCTCGGTCGGCAATTCCTTGCCCGCCCAGCGGGCGTAAGCCTCGGCATCGCGATAGGCGACATGCACGACAGGATGGTCGTCCATGCCGCTGATCGAGCTTCGCGGCCCGTAGGGCCTCTTCCAGTCGGCGCCGAATTTGAACCGCCACCATTGCGACCAGTCCCTGAGATCGACCGGCCCCCTGGGCGGCGAAAAGACCAGCGATCCGGGCTTGAGCATATGCGGCAGCGCGCCCGGATAGTCCTCCGCTCGCGGCGCGATCTCAGCGAAGGTGACATGCTTCGTGGCGTTGACGAACTTGCGGAACTGGCGGTTGGTCACCGGCGTCCGGTCGATCCAGAACGCGCCGACGCTGACTCGATGGACCGGCGCCTCCTCCGGGTAGTGACGGTCCGAACCCATGGCGAATTCGCCGCCCGGCAGGAAGATCATATCGGCGAGCGGGTCCGCCTCTTGCGTTACGACGCGCTCGGAAACCTGGCTGTGTGAACTCATATCACCCTGCTGACCGGCCGGAATGGCGTCGCTGACAGAAATACCACCAATTCGCGCCCTTGCGACCCCACGGCGCCGAGCCTGGTCGCGATCCGCATACCGGTTCGCAAATGCCTATATAGGGGATTGGCGCCCGCCGTAGGGGCTGGCGCCCCCGGTCAGGGACCGTGTAGAAATCGCCCGATCGCCCCCTTCTGTTCGATAAGGAAACCGACATGCCCGCCTCCGAAATCGTCATCGCCAGCGCCAAACGAACCCCGGTCGGGTCATTCAACGGCGCCTTCGGCTCGACCGCCGCGCACGACCTCGGCGCCCTCGCGATCAAGAGCGCGCTCGAAGCGGCGAAGGTCGAGGCGGGCGAGGTGGACGAGGTCATCCTCGGCCAGATCCTCTCCGCCGCTCAAGGCCAGAACCCGGCCCGCCAGGCGGCGATGAAGGCCGGGATCCCTCAGGAAAAGACCGCCTTCGGCGTCAATCAGCTGTGCGGCAGCGGCTTGCGCGCGGTCGCGCTCGGCATGCAGCAGATCGCGGGCGGCGACGCCCATATCATTGTCGCCGGCGGCCAGGAATCCATGTCGATGGCCCCCCATGCCGCCTATCTGCGCAGCGGCGTCAAGATGGGCGAAATGAAGCTCGTCGACACGATGCTGCAGGACGGCCTCATCGATGCGTTCCACGGCTACCACATGGGCAATACGGCCGAGAACATCGCCAGGAAATGGCAGATCACCCGCGAGGAGCAGGACCGCTTCGCCGTCGGCTCGCAGAACAAGGCGGAGGCCGCGCAAAAAGCCGGACGCTTCAAGGACGAGATCGCGCCGGTCACGGTCAAGACGCGCAAGGGCGACGTCATCGTCGACGCCGACGAATATCCGCGCGCCGGCTCCACCTACGACGCGATGGCGAAACTGAAACCCGCCTTTTCCAAGGACGGAACGGTGACCGCGGGCAACGCCTCGGGCCTCAACGACGGCGCGGCCGCCACGGTGCTCATGAGCGCCGCCGAGGCCAAGCGGCGGGGCCTGACGCCGCTCGCCCGCATCGTCGCCTGGGCGACGGCGGGGGTCGATCCGGCGATCATGGGCTCGGGGCCGATCCCTGCCACCCGCAAGGCGCTCGAAAAGGCCGGCTGGTCGGTCAAGGACCTCGAGCTGGTCGAGGCCAACGAAGCGTTCGCCGCCCAGGCGCTCGCGGTCAACAAGGACCTCGGGTGGGACCCGGCGATCGTCAACGTCAACGGCGGGGCGATCGCGATCGGCCATCCGATCGGCGCGTCGGGGGCGCGAGTGTTGACGACGCTCTTGCACGAAATGGCCCGCCGCAAGGTCAAAAAGGGCCTGGCCACCCTTTGCATCGGAGGCGGCATGGGGATCGCGATGGCGGTCGAACGGTAGACCGCGCCTGTCCTCCCCCGCTTTGCGGGGGAGGGGGACCCCCCGAAGGGCGGAGGAGGGGGCGCGGGAGGTGAGAAACGAAAACCTCGGGAGGAAACAATGGCACGAGTCGCAGTGGTCACCGGCGGCACGCGCGGCATCGGCGCAGCCGTCTCGAAGGCCTTGAAGGCGGCGGGCTGTAAAGTGGCCGCCAGCTACGCGGGCAACGACGAGGCGGCGGAGAAATTCAAGGGCGATACCGGCATCTCCGTCTACAAATGGGATGTCTCGAGCTACGACGCCTGCGTCGAGGGCCTGAAGAAGGTCGAGGCGGAGCTGGGACCGGTCGAAATCCTCGTCAACAATGCCGGCATCACCAAGGACGGCATGTTCCACAAGATGACGCCCGACCAGTGGTACGCCGTCATCAACACCAATCTGAATTCGCTCTTCAACATGACGCGCCCGGTGTGGGAGGGCATGCGCGGGCGCAAGTTCGGCCGGGTGATCTGCATCTCCTCGATCAACGGACAGAAGGGCCAGTTGGGGCAGGTCAACTATTCCTCGGCCAAGGCGGGCGACATCGGCTTCGTCAAGGCGCTGGCGCAGGAGGGCGCGCGGGCCGGGATCACCGTGAATGCGATCTGTCCCGGCTACATCGCGACCGACATGGTCAAGGCCATGAATCCCGAGGTCGTGGCGAAGACCATCGTGCCGCTCATCCCGGTCGGCCGCCTCGGCGAACCGGAGGAGATCGCGCGCGCCGTCGTGTTTCTCGCCTCCGACGACGCCGGCTTTATCACCGGCTCGACCCTCTCGGCCAATGGCGGGCAATACCTTGCTTAGGATCACACGAATTTGGGCACGCTGCGACCACCGCCTGGGCGGACTCCGGTCGTTCCACACGCCCGCGCTTTCGCCGCTATCGGGAACGCCGAGCCGCCAAACCCGCCAAAGCGCGGCGCATGACGGCGCTTTGGGGCGTCCGTGGGCTACGCCGTCGCGGTTTTGCGCCTCGAAAGTGCGAGAGCAATGGCGCAAAACGCCGAAGGGTGCCCGAGAAATGGCCCTGATTGGCTCTCTCGATCGCAGTGCGACGAGAATGAAAAGACGCCTTTTTCAATCAGGAAGACGCTCTTCGGGAACCAAGGTCCTCGAATCCTTCACCAGCCTTGAACGGAGCGCGGTGGTTATTATGAAAAGGATCCTGATCGCCGCTTTCCTTTCGACGCTGGCCGCTGACGCTTACGCTGAAGCCGTGCCGCGGCCGACATTCACACTCGATGATTCGTGGTCGTACCATCAGTCGGTTCAGAGAAACGGCGTCGCGCGAGACTCGCATGTCACTCTTTCCGTGATGCGCGTCGGTTCGGACAGCGTCGTGGTGAGCGCGAAAACAGCCGAAAATCCGGATCGCGTGCAATCAATGATGTTAGGACTGGACTGGAGCAGACGCCGGAGCGTCAACGGTCAGGAAACGACGGTCGATCAGCCATTCTCCTTCCCGCTCGAGGTGGGCAAGACGTGGCGGCTCGAATTCACCGAACAGAATCCGAGCCCGCAGAAGCTGCGCGAAACTGACACGCTGCCTTACAAGGTCGTCGGCTGGGAGGACGTCACGGTTCCAGCGGGCAAATTTCACGCTCTGAAGATCGAATCCGAGGGGCGTTGGACAGCCGACGTCGCGCCGCGGGTTCTCAATGGCGCCGTCGTCGCCAGGCAGGGATCGGCGCTATCGCAGACCACCGAAGCCCGCGTGGTCCGCGGCGTTCGCGTCAGCGGCCGCTACTACAAATGCTTCTGGTATGCTCCGGAAGTGAAACGCTGGGTGAAGTCCACCGAGGAGAACTATAGCTCCAACGGCTCGCTCAGTCAGGCTGTTACGGATGAACTCGAACGCTTCAATGTGGGCGGCGCCGGAAAGCCGCGGGGCGAGCCTGCGGACCAACACTCCATCGCCTCGCCGGGCGGCAACGGCATCTAACGATAAAGGCCGCCGGCGAGGGCGGCCTTTTGATTTGGAGCGTCCGTGCTGCTCAGGCCGCCGCGGTTTTGCGCGCCTTGCGATAGCCGGCAAATCCCAGACCGGCGAAGCCCAGCATCATCATCGCCCAGGTTGACGGTTCGGGAGCGGCGGTCAGGGAAAGGCCGCGCGCGCTCGTGTAGTCCGCCACCCCATCGACCAGGACGACCGCGCCGTAGAGGCCCGGCCCGCTGCCGCCGTTGGAGTAGACATCGACGAGATCCCCGTTGGCGAGCGTAAGCATGACGCCGTAGTCATCGAAGTAGCCGCGGGGCGGCACGGTGAAGCAAGTTTCCGGCGCAAGCCCGCCCGCGTAGAACAGATTGTCGTAGGACACCTTTCCAGGCGCCGGATACCAGCCGAAGCTATGGGGAATGGTCCAGTCAGGATCGAAGTGGTTTTGCGGATCGGTTGTAAAGACGCCGATGATCGCGACATCGGCGATCCCCAGAGCCACATCCGAGAACGTGCCGTTGGCGCCGGTGACCGCGAGCGCATTCGCGGGATCGACCGCGCCCGAGAAGTTCGGAGGAGGACCGGCGGAAGGACCGATGAGATTGGCTGGGGTTCCAAAAATGCTGCCGGTGTCGGCGAACTTATCAAAACCCACGGTGATTGTTCCTGAGGCGCTAACATTGCCATCGCCGCCAAGCGAGAAACTGACGACGCCTGCCTCAGCCGATCCGGCCGACGCGAGCGCGCTGAAACCCACGAGCGCGGCGAACATCCACCTTTTCATGATACTACGTCCCTCCCCCGCCCAAGCCGGCGAGGGCCATCCCTCGCGTATCCCCTGAGGCGGTGTGCTGCGTTCTTTAAGACGCGAGTCAGACCGCGAAACGGCTGGCCTCGTCCAAAGCCCGATTACGCTAGTGGGTAAGGGTCACGCCTGTCAACTTGTCGCTGCGGCCGGCCTTGCGTCATGACGCCCTCGCGCCGGGCTTGAGCTAAGCAGGATTGCCGAAAAGCAGACGTCGGTTTTCGGCTGAAAATCCTGCGACATCAAGGGAATCTAATCAGGATTGGGTTGGCTCGCCAACGAAATTCCGCTTAGTCGTGCGGCGGCTCATCTTGCTTGGCGGCGGGCGGGCTGACCGGCCGGGCGAGATAGGCGTCGAGCCGGGCCGCGAAGGCGCGCGGCGTCTCGGCAAACAGCCGGCCGGACTCGATCTCGGCCCGGCGCCTGAGTTTCTGCTGCTTTGCGTCGGCCCGCTCCCGCAGCTGAGCGAGCGCCTCCGGCTCCAGCGCGCCGCTTTCAGCCGCGAACTCGGCCAGCACATGGAGATCGTGATGGTCGCCGAGCGCCTCACGAAGCTCGTTCAAGGCTTCGGCCTGCGCGTTCAGCGCTTCGGGCCATGCGCAGGAGAGGAGCGCGAGCTGGTAGCGCAGATCGACGACGCGGGCGCGAAAGGCGTGCAGCAGCGCCGGATCCTCGCTCGCAAAGGCGCGCCGTCCGCGCCGGCGAGCCTGCCGGTAGGTGCGCGCGACGGCGGCCACGACCTCGTCCCGGCCGACCGCGCTCACGTCCCATCCCTCGACGCGCCTTACGATCGCGGCGAGCCGCGCGCGCGAGGTTCCGGCGCCAAGCCCGCGATTGGCGCGCCGCGCCGCCTCCCGCTCGCGCTCAATCGCCGCCATCAGCGGCCCGGCGACCTCGGGCGGGGCCTCGAGACGCTCGAGCCGATGCGCCATCACGTGGAGATCGCGCGCGCGGCCAGTGTGACGGCGGATCGCGGCCAGCGCCGCGATCGTCACCCGCGCCGGTTCGCCGAGGCCGCCGAGGAAGAGCCGCCCGATCGCCCGGGCTTCCTTGAGCGTCTTGCGCAACTCATGGATCTTTTCCGGCGGGGCCTCGCCAGGACCGGGACACCGCGCGGCCGCGCGCGCCACCGACCGGACGAACGCCGCACGGCAATAGTGCGCCCAACTGTGGGCGCCCATCGGCTAGGCCGGGCCCGCGTCCACGAGCTTCGCGCGCTCGCGCAGCGCGAATTTCTGCACCTTGCCAGTCGAGGTCTTCGGGATCTCCGCGAAGACCACGTAACGCGGGCACTTGTAGCGGGCAAGCCGGGCCCGGCACCATTCGATGAGTTCCTCGGCGGTCGCGG
Source organism: Roseiarcus sp. (assembly GCA_035308265.1). GTDB lineage: Bacteria > Pseudomonadota > Alphaproteobacteria > Rhizobiales > Beijerinckiaceae > Roseiarcus. The sequence continues at coordinate 49,872 of DATGHB010000403.1, read as the reverse complement.
TTTTGCCCGGCTTCATTTCGACAAAGGCGCAGGGCGTCTCGCCCCACTTGTCATCCGCGCGCGCCACCACCGCCGCGAGCTGGACGCCCGGGTGGGCGAACAAGGCGTCCTCGACCTCGATCGAGGATATGTTCTCGCCGCCGGATATGATGATGTCCTTCGATCGGTCGCGCAACTGCACATAGCCGTCCTTGTGCTTGACGCCGAGGTCGCCCGAATGGAACCAACCGCCGGCGAACGCCTTGTCGGTCGCGGCCCTGTTCTTGAGGTAGCCCTTCATCACCACGTTGCCGCGGAACATCACCTCGCCCATCGTTTGCCCGTCGGCGGGCACAGGCGCCATTGTCCCGGGGTCCATGACGTCGAGCGCCTCGAGCGCGTGATAGCGAACGCCCTGGCGGGCCTTGAGATGCGCCTGGGCGTCGGCGTCGAGCGCGTTCCACTCGTCCTTCCAGTCGTTGACCACCGCGGGTCCGTAAACCTCCGTCAGGCCGTAGAGGTGGGTGACATCGAAGCCCGCCTCGCCCATCGCCTTGAGGACGGCCGCGGGCGGCGGGGCGGCGGCGGTGAAGAAGCGCACGACGTGCGGGAGGGGCCGCTTCTCGTCCTCGCGCGCGTTGAGCAGGGTCGACATGACAATCGGCGCGCCGCACATATGGGTGACCTTGTGCTCGGCGATGAGGTCGAAGATCGGCCTGGCCCGCACCTGCCTCAGGCAGACATGCACGCCCGCTTTCACGCTGATCGACCAGGGAAAGCACCAGCCGTTGCAGTGGAACATCGGCAGGGTCCAGAGATAGACCGGGTGGCGGCCGATGTCGCCGGTGAGGATGTTGCCGGCGGCGAGGAGGTTCGCGCCGCGGTGGTGGTAGACGACGCCCTTGGGATCGCCGGTGGTGCCGGAGGTGTAGTTGAGCGAAATCGCATCCCATTCGTCGCCGGGCGCGGTGCGCTCGTAAGCCTCGTCGCCCTCGGCGATCAGCGCCTCATAGTCGAGGCTTCCGAGCCGCTCGCCGCGGCCGGAATATTCCGGGTCGTCGTAGGCGATGACCAGCGGTCGGGTCTTGGCGCGCTTCAGCGCTTGCCCGATGACGGACGAGAACTCGCGGTCGACGATGATCGCCTTGGCCTCCCCATGATCGAGCATGAAGGCGATCGAGGCTGCGTCGAGCCGCGTATTGAGCGCGTTCAAAACCGCGCCGCACATCGGAACGCCATAGTGACATTCGAGCATCGCCGGGGTGTTGGCGAGCATGGCCGCGACCGTGTCGCCGCGAGCGAAGCCTCGGCTGGCGAGCGCGGAGGCGAGCTTCTTCGACCGCGCATGGAACTCGCGGTAGTTGCGCCGGAGGCGCCCATGCGCGATCGCCAGCCGGTCCGGAAACACCTCAGCCGCGCGCTCGAGAAAGGAAAGGGGCGTCAGCGGCTGATAATTGGCGGGATTGCGGTCGAGATCGCGATCGTAGGGAGAAAGGGACATCGCTGAGGCTCCGTGGCGCAGCGCCATGATCATAGCGCGCCGACGCAGACTTTGCGCGAGAGATTCGACAATCCTCACGGCCGGAAGGCGAAGAACCGAAATCCGACAAAGGTGAGAACCATCGCCGCCCCGCTGCCGGCGGCGACGAACAGCGGCAGGATCGCAGGCCTGACGGCGATCCCGAGGCTTGGGGCCAGCAAGACGCAGGCCGAATAGACGGCGTAGTTGACCGCGAGCCCGGCCGAGGCCACGCCGCAATAGCGCAAGAAGGCGCGCAGCGCCGGCGCGCCCGAGTGGCGGAAGGTGATCGACCGGTTGAGGAGAAAATTGACGATCGTCGCGACGATGAAGCCCGGCGGGCGGGCGAAGAGAGGCGGCAGGCCGGCATATTTGGCGCAGACAAAGGTGATCCCGGCGTCCACGAAAAAGCCGATCAGGCCGATCGCCGCGAAGGAGGGAATCTGCGCAGCGAGGCGCCCGGGCGCGGGCTTGAGCGCGTCGATGCGCGGCGGGCGCAAAACCACCTCGTCAGGCGAGCGCCAGAACGGCGCCATAGGTCAACTTGACTCCAATGAGGAAGGTGAGCGCCAAAATAATTGCGTAGAACTTGTCAACAGACACCCGCTTGACCAGCCAGACTCCGGCGAAGGTCGAGGCGACCGCGACCGGAACGAGCCAGGCGGAGGCGATGAGATTGGCGCGGCTGAACTGGCCGAGGAGAAAATAGGGCGGAACCTTGATGAGGTTGACGGCGGCGAAGAAGATCGTCGCCGTGCCGGCGAACACCCGCGGCTCGAGATATTGGGGCATCACATAGACCTGGAACGGCGGGGCGCCGGAATGGCTGATGAAACTGGTGAACCCGGCCAGCGAACCCCACAGAACCCCGCCCGGGACGCCGGGCTTGTCGACCGGAGCGCGGCCGAGCCGCTCCCGGACCAGCATGTAGAGGACGAAAGCGATCGAGATCAGGCCGATCGCAAGACGCACCGCGTCGTCGCTGACGCGAGCGGCCATCAGCCAGCCGAGCCCGACGCCGATCATCGCCGAGGGGATGAGGACGATGAGGTTGCGCGCCGAAAAGTCGCGCCGGAAGGCCCACACGCCCACCCAGTCCTGCACGATGAGAATCGGCAGCACGATCGCCGCGGCCCTGACCGGCGAGACGACCAGCGACATGAGCGGCATCCCGAGCGTGCTTAGGCCGGAAAACCCGCCTTTCGACAAGCCGAACAGGATCACCGCCGCGACTGCCATCAGATAGAATTGCACGTCCCCCGACATTCCCGCCTGTCCCCGAACCGCTTGCCCGACGACCGCCTTCCACCGACGTTGCGCTTTGACCCGCCAGGCGCAACAATTTCGCGCGCGTCTCTGAAGGCGCGCCGGACTTCGGCGGCAAAGGGAGCGAAACGATGACCAGCGGCTATCGCGAGACCTATGATCGCTGGCGCGCCGATCCGCAAGCCTTCTGGGCCGAGGCCGCGCGCGGGATCGCGTGGACCCAGCCGCCCGGGCGCATTTTCGATGCTGAGGCCGGCGTCTATGGCCGCTGGTTCCCCGACGCGCGCCTGAACGCCTGCTTCAACGCGCTCGACCGGCATGTCGAGGCCGGCCGGGGCGACCAGATCGCGCTCTACTACGACAGCCCGGTCACCGGGGCCAGGCGCGCCATAACCTATCGCGAACTGCTCGACGAGACAGCGACGCTCGGCGCGGCGCTCGCCGATCTCGGAGTGGACGGCGGCGACCGCGCGCTGATCTACATGCCGATGATTCCGGAGGCGATCGTCGCCATGCTCGCCTGCGCCCGCATCGGCGCGGTGCATTCGGTGGTGTTCGGCGGCTTCGCCGCAAGGGAGCTCGCGACCCGCATCGACGACGCGGAGCCCAAAGTCATCCTCACCGCGAGCTGCGGCGTCGAGCCCGGCCGGATCGTCGAATATAAGCCCCTTCTCGACCAGGCGATCGAGCTTGCCCGGCACAAGCCTGAGATCTCGGTCGTCTTCCAGCGCGCTCAGGCCAAGGCGGTGATGAACGACGCTCGTGACCGCGACTGGGCGGCGCTCGTCGAGGCCGCGCGGGCGGCCGGTCGGCGCGCGCCTTGCGCCGATCTCGCCGCGACCGACCCGCTCTATATTCTCTATACTTCCGGCACCACCGGCCAGCCCAAGGGCGTGGTGCGCGACATCGGCGGTTACATGGTCGCGCTCAAATGGTCGATGTCGGCGATCTATGGGCTGAAGCCTGGAGAGACCTTTTGGACGGCCTCCGACATCGGCTGGGTGGTCGGCCATTCCTACATCGTCTACGGGCCTTTGGTGCACGGCTGCGCCAGCGTCCTTTACGAGGGCAAGCCGGTCGGAACTCCGGACGCCGGCGCGTTCTGGCGTGTGATCCAGGATTACAAGGTCGCCGCCTTCTTCACCGCCCCGACCGCCTTTCGCGCCGTGCGCCGGGAGGACCCGCAAGGCTCGCTGATCAAAAAGTACGACATCTCGTCGCTGCGCACTTTGCTCCTGGCCGGCGAGCGCGCCGATCCGGACACCGTCGCCTGGGCCGAGAGGGTTTTGGGCGTCCCCGTGGTCGATCACTGGTGGCAGACCGAGACCGGCTGGCCGATCGTGGCCAATCCGGTCGGCTTGGGGATGCTGCCGGTCAAGCGCGGCTCGCCGAGCGTGGCGATGCCGGGCTACGACGTTCGGGTCGTCGACGAGGCGGCGAAGCCGGTTCGTCCCGGGACGATGGGTTCGATCGTGCTCAAGCTGCCGCTGCCGCCCGGCTGCCTGCCGACGCTCTACCGCCAGGACGGGCGCATGCGCGAGAGTTACCTCAACGAGTTCCCCGGCTTCTACAAGACCGCCGACGCCGGCTTCCTCGACGAGGACGGCTATCTCACTGTGCTCGGGCGGACCGATGACATCATCAACGTCGCCGGCCATCGCCTGTCGACCGGCGGCATGGAGGAGGTCGTGGCCTCCCACCCGGACGTCGCCGAATGCGCCGTGCTCGGCGTCAGGGACGAGATCAAGGGCGAGAGTCCCTGCGGGTTTTTGGTCTTGAAGGCGGGCGTCAACCGGCCAACTGGCGAGATCGAGAGGGAAGTCGTCGGGCTGGTGCGTGAGAAGATCGGCCCGGTCGCCGCGTTCAGGACCGCGATCGTCGTGCCCCGCCTGCCGAAAACCCGCTCGGGCAAGATCCTGCGCGGCACGATGAAGAAGATCGCCGACCGCGACCCCTGGTCGACCCCGGCGACGATCGAGGATCCGAAGGCTTTGGACGAGATCAAGGAGGCGCTCGAGGCGCGGGCGCGTTAGCCCGTCGGGCGATCCTCGGGTTCATGGACCACCTCACTTTTCGGGTCATCCGCGCGACCCTTGTCGGAACCGTCGCGTTCCTGGCCATCATCTTCATCCCCGCCGGCACGATCGCCTACTGGCAGGGGTGGGCGTTCGCTGCGCGGCGGCCGGTCTATCGCGAGGCTCGTCGACAAGCTCAGCGAGATCGACGGTGTCTTCGCGGTCAACCCGGGCGACGCGGGCCTGACCCCGCGCCGCGGCGCGTTGGTCTCATTCCGCCGCCTGGGCCTTCTCGGGAACCCAGGCTGGCTCCGGCTTCCTCGCCGCCGGCGGCTTGGTTCCCTTAGATCCGGAGATCCAGTGCGAGAACCGGTCGAGATAGAGATAAATCACTGGGGTCGTGAACAGGGTCAGCGCCTGACTGACGAGCAGGCCGCCGACCATCGTGTAGCCGAGCGGCTGACGCATTTCGGATCCGGCGCCGTGGCTCAGCATGAGCGGCACGCCGCCGAGCAGCGCCGCCATGGTCGTCATCATGATCGGGCGGAAACGCAGGAGCGCCGCCTTGCGGATCGCCTCGACCGCGCTCAGTCCCTCTTCGCGGGTGGCGCCGATGGCGAAGTCGACCATCATGATGCCGTTCTTCTTCACGATCCCGATCAGCAGGATCGCGCCGATAAGGGCGACGAGGCTGAACTCGAAGCCGAACAGCATCAGCGTGGCCAGCGCGCCAAGGCCCGCCGACGGCAGCGTCGACAGAATGGTCAGCGGGTGAATGAAGCTCTCATAGAGCACCCCGAGGATCAGGTAGACGCAGATGAGCGCGGCCAGGATGAGCAGCGGCACGCTGGTCAGCGAATCCTGGAACGCCTGGGCGTTGCCCTGGAAGGTCGTCGTCAGACCCTGCGGCAATTGCAACTGGCGCATGGCGCGCTCGATGGCCTCCGTGGCCGTGCCGAGCGCGATGCCTTGCGCGAGGTTGAAGCTGATGGTGATCGCCGGAAATTGACCCTGGTGGCTGATCGAGAGCGGGGCTACCGGCGCCGTCGTCCATTTGGCGAAGGCGCTCACCGGCACCATCTGGTTGGTCGTCGGCGAGCGGATGTAGATCTTGTCGAGGGTCGCGGGATCGCCCACGAGTTGCGGCAGCACCTCCTCGATCACATAATAGGTGTTCACCTGGGTGAAATATTGCGTGACCTCGCGCTGGCCGAACGCGTCATAAAGCGTGTCGTCGATGAGCTGGGGCTGGATTCCGTAGCGCGAGGCCATGTCGCGGTCGATCTTGAGGGTCAGCGTCGTGCCGGCGTTTTGCTGGTCCGTCGCGACGTCGCGCAATTCGGGCAGCGTTTGCAGCTTCTCGAGGATCTTGACCGCCCAGGCGTTGAGCTCCTCGAGGTTGGCGTCCTGCAGAGTGTACTGGAACTGGGTCTTGGCGAAGCGTGCGCCGACCGTCACGTCTTGGGCGGCGAACAGGTAGACCCGCACGCCCGGAATTTGCGCGAGCTTCGGCCGCAGACGTCTGATCACGCCAAAGATATCGACGTCGCGCTCGTCGAACGGCTTCAACTGAATGAACATGCGCCCGGAGTTCTGCGCCGATGCGCCGACCCCGGACCCCAGTCCCATCGCAACCGTGTCGACGGCTGGATCGGCCATCACGACCCGACCGACTTCCTGCTGCAGGCGGGACATGACCGGAAAGGAGACATCTTGGCCGGCTTCCGTCGTCCCGTATAGAACGCCGGTGTCCTGTTGCGGGAAGAACCCCTTCGGGATGACGACGAACAGATAGCCGGTGGCGATCACTGTGCCGATGAAGACGATGAGCGTGGGGAAGCGGTGGCGCAGCACGAAATCGATGCCGCGCTCGTAGCCCTGGGCGAGCGCGACGAAGCCCCTCTCGCTGAGTCTGTAGAGGCGGCCGTGCCGCTCCTCGTCGTGGCTCTTGAGGAAACGCGACGCCATCATCGGGGTCAGCGTCAGCGAGACGAAGGCCGAGACGAAGATGGTCATCGCGATGGTGATCGAGAATTCGCGGAACAGGCGGCCGATGATTCCGCTCATCATCAGGAGCGGAATGAGCACCGCGATCAGCGAAACGGAGATCGATATGATGGTGAAGCCGATCTCGGAGGACCCCCTGAGCGCAGCCTGAAGCGGCTTTTCCCCGTTCTCGATGTGGCGGGTGATGTTCTCCAGCATCACGATCGCGTCGTCGACGACAAAGCCGACGGAGATGGTGAACGCCATCAGCGAGAGATTGTCGAGGCTGTAGCCGGCAACCCACATGAGCGCACACGCGCCCAGCAGCGCGAGCGGCACCGTGACGCTCGGAATGATTGTCGCCCGGACGCTGCGCAGGAACACGAAGATCACCATCACCACCAGCACGAAAGTGAGCGCGAGCGTGATCTCGACGTCATCCACGGAGGCGCGAATATTCGTCGTGCGGTCGGAAAGAATGCTGACATGAATGGTCGGCGGGATCGACGCCTCCAGGCTTGATAGCGTGCTCTTGATCGCCTCGACGGTTTTGATGACGTTCGCGCCGGGAATCTTGAACACGACGAGAAAGACGCTGGGCTTGCCGTCGCTCCACGCCGCCTGGGTCGTGTCCTGGGGTCCCGCCACCGCCTGCCCGATGTCACGCACCCGCACCGGCGCCCCGTTGCGATAGGCGATGATGACGTCGTTCCAGGCCTTGGCCTGGGTCAATTGATCGTTGTCCTGGATGGTGAAAGTCTGTTTCGGACCGATGATCGCGCCCTTGGGACTGTCGACAGTCGCGATGCCGATCTGCTGGCGCACGTCCTCGAGCTGCAACCCCTTCTCAACCAGCTTGGCGGGATCGATCTGGATGCGTATGGCCGGCGTCTGCTGGCCGCCGACGCGCACCAGCGAGACGCCCGCGATCTGGCTTAAATGCTGGGCGAGGATGTTTTCGGCGGCGTCATCGACGTCGATGACCGGCGCGACGTCCGACTGCACGGACAGGATGAGGATCGCCGTGTCCGAGGGGTTGACTTTGCGGTAGGTCGGCGGACTGGGCAGATCCTTCGGCAGCTGCCCGGCGGCGGCGTTGATCGCGGCCTGGACGTCGTTGGCGGCGGCGTCGATATTGCGGTTGAGATCGAACTGAACCGCGATCGCCGTCGCGCCGAGCGAACTCGTCGACGTCATCTGCGACACGCCGGGAATCTGCGCGATCTGCCGTTCGAGCGGTTGGGCGACCGAACTCGCCATCGTGTCGGGGGAAGCGCCGGGCAGCTGAGCCGAGACGGTGATGGTTGGAAAGTCGACCTGCGGCAGGGGGGCGACCGGCAGCGACGGGAAGGCGACCAGGCCGACCAAAAGCACCGCAACCATGATGAGCGTGGTCGCGATCGGGCGATGGATAAAGGGGGCGGAGAGGCCCTTGTACATCTAGGTTCCGCTTCCCGTGTCGATGGAGACGATCGACCCGGGCTGAAGCAGGAACTGACCGGATGTCACCACGCGGTCGCCCTCCTTGAGGCCATCCGAGATGACTGCCGTCGTCGTATCCTCATGGGCGACCTTCACCGGGCGCGCCTCGGCCCGGTTCTGATCGTCGACGACAAAGACATAGAGCCCGTTTTGACCATGTTGCACCACCTCAGTGGGGACAATCAAGACGTCCTTGTCCACTCCGAGCTGCAACCCGGTGGTGACCGCGAGGCCCGGCCAGAGCGCGTTGTCCTTGTTGTCGAACTCGGCCTTCAGCCGGATCGTCCCGGTGGCCAGATCGACCTGGTTGTCGCTGATCGACAAACGCCCGGTCGCGAGCTTGCGCCCTTCCGCGTCCATGACCGTGACTTCGGGCGAGCCTGCGGCCAATTCCTCGTTGATGCGCGTCACGTATTCCTGCGGCTCGGCGAATATGACGGCGATCGGCTGCAACTGCGCGATCGAAACGATGCCGGTCTGCTGTCCTGCGCTGACGAGATTGCCCTCGTCGATGAGACGGAACCCCGCGCGGCCCGAGATCGGGGCGCGGATGGTCGTGTAATCGAGTTGGGTCCGCGCGGCGTCGATCGCCCCAGTGTCGGCCGCGATCGAGGCGGTGAGCTGCAGCACCATGGCGTTCTGGGTGTCGAGTTGCTGCCTGGTGGCGAAGTCCTGCTTGGCGAGCGTAGCGAAGCGAGCCAGATCGAGCTTTGCGTTGGCGAGATTGGCCTCGTCCTGCGATTTCTTGGCGACGGCCTGGTCGAGCGCGGCCTGAAACGGTCTGGCGTCGATCTGGGCCAGAAGATCGCCCTGCTTGACCATTTGACCTTCCTTGAAGGCGATCTTCATGATCTGGCCATCGACCCGGGCCCGGACGAGAACGGTGTTGTAGGCCTGGACCTGTCCGATGCTCTGGAGGATGACCGGATAATCCGCCCGCTTGACCGGCGTCACCGTGACGACGATCCGCGCCGAGCCGGTTGTTTGACCGCGCTCACCCCCGCCGGGCGCCGCCGCGGTCTGAGCGGACGGCGCCCAGATCCGGTCGTGCAGCCGGTGGGCGAGGGAGCCGGCGGCCGGAAGCCAGCGGTCGGCTGTCGCCGGCGCATAAACGCCATAAGCCGCAACTGCGGCGCACGCCGCGACCGCAATCCACGCGAACCGGGCGGACCTCATGGTCGAAAGCCTCTCTGCAACCCCCGGCGAAGCGCGCGGACCAGCCGCCTTCACGCGGGCGCGCGACTGTGCGCGCTGCGCCGGACTCCCCCAGCACGCAGGCGCTGGCGGGCGCCGGTCCTCGCGGGATAACGCGCCATATCATTCTTTTGCCCGGCTTGGGGGGTCATCAACCAAATTTGACCGGCGCGCGTCCTGGGCGCTGGCGGGATGCGCTCTAAAACGAGACGCTCTGCGGGATGAAGGCTTTGATCGTCGCCGCCGGGACGAAATACTTGGCGATGTCTATCGTGCGGGAAGGCGCGCCGATCTTGAGCGGCTGTCGGGTGACCGAAATCTTGCGGCTCATGATCCCGAGCAGGCACAAATCAGCCGCGTCAAACACGCCCGACCCCGAATTCCCGGTCGAGGCGACGTCGGCGATCGCGGTGCCGAATCGCCCGCGCAGGTCGGCCGGAATCGCGCGGCGAGGCAGAATCCTGGAGGGGGCGGTTCCCTCGGGAATGGCGACGACGACCAGTTCGCCAGGGTAGGGCGATTGCTCGCACAGCGGCATGCGGCGCATCTGCAGACGGACCGGCAGCTTCGTCCCGTCGATCGACAACAGCGTCAGATCCACGCCCTCGAGGCTGCCTTGCTTGATGAGCGCCGCCGGCAGGTCTTGGCCCGCGATGACGACATGGGGCTTCGTTTGCGCCACATTCCCTGCCACGTGCGCCGCGGTGAGAACGAGGCCATTGCCGAGATAAACGCCGTAGCCGGGCCATGGCTGCCGCGGCGTGCGGTTGATATGAACGGCGAACGCCCTGAGATCGGCTTGATCCGATTGCGCCCGAGCGAGGCTCGGCATGAGCGAAACCGCGAGCGCGGCGCAACCGAGGCTCAAGGCTTTCGCCGCGATCGTCATGGTTCTCCCTTGCCGGGGCGCACGAACAGCCTTGGCATAGCCCGCCAGGAGCGGACAAGAAGGCGCAACGAAGGCTCCAACGCGAAATAAATGTCTAGAAATTGGCAGAATGGAGGAGTGTGAGGATGGGCTGCGCCAATGAGCGGATCGGTTCGGACAACGCGTCCCAGCCGCGGCCCAAAAGCGAGGCGTGGCCCAAAAGAGACGCGAAGAGGCGGAACAGGCAGAGAATCTCGATCAGCGCCGCAAAAATGACATTGAGGAATGTAAAGTTTCGGGAAGATCGTAGTCCGATCTCATCACGCATCATATGGTCGTAGGGGATCTTTTGGACATAGGATGACGCTCTGCCAAAGACCGAGAACACCGTCAGTCCAAAATACTGGAGCCGACCAGAAATAATGAATATGAATGAATACAGAAGACCTATGGTTGCTACGACAATTTCTGTGTTCCTATCTTGAATATTATCGAATACGAACCACGCGCCGCCAAGTATAACCAGACCGGTGACGATCCGAAACAGAATCACGAGAGCGCTAAACATCAGGGCTCCAGTCTGTGTCCACGTTGTTCTTAGTCAAACCGCCCGCTGCGACGGAACCGTCCCATAACTCGCCAAGTTTCGCCTGTCCAGACACCCGGACGTCAACCGACATATTTGGCGAGGTCCAAGCGCTTCTGGCGGTTCAAGAAGCGGACGCCGCGCGGCTGTCGGGCGGCCGTCCTAATCCGGGACAGCTTGTCTTGGACCGAGATTTGCTTACATTGCAATCTGTTCAATTGCAGCGCGCTGTTCAATTGCAGCGCGCTCGACGGCCGGCGCCGCTTCTGGGCTTGCGCGACGGCTGGACGTCATCCATAACATGACGGTGGAATTTTACCGTCGTAGCCGGATTTTTCAACGAGGGACCCGGGACGTGCGAAGACGCTGGGCGTTCCTCAAGAAAGCGTGAGCCCGCAGATGACAAGTGAGAGTCAAATCGCGCCTGAATCGGCGGCCGGCCTTCCGGGAGCGGCCGGGCGGGCGCTCATTGAGTCCGGAACGCGCTGGCGGCTGCCGATCTCCTATGGAGGGATCGCGTCGACCGCGCTCTGCATCGACCTGGCGCTGATCCTGGGGAGCGCGACCCTCGCCAAGGCGATCTACAGCAACATTCCCGATGCGTTCGCGGGCGAATATTCTCACACTCTTGCGGCGGCCATCTTCGTCGCCGTTCTTTTCGTCGCGGTGATGCGGCTGCAGAGACTCTACAGCCCGACCCGGCTAATGGTGTGGGACGACCAGGCCCGCAGCGTGCTCGGCGCGTGGTGCGGGGCCTTCCTGATCTTGGCTTCGGGCGTTTTCAGCTGGGGGGTGAGCCACGACCTGTCGCGCGGCGACGTTCTCCTGTTCTGGGCGATCGGCGTCGCGGCGCTTCTCGGCCACCGGGCGGCATGGAGATTCGCGCTCCCCCGCGCGCTGGAGAGCGGCGCGCTGCGGGGCCGCACGATTGTCAGCCTGACTTGCGAAGAGCGGGTTCCGCCCGAGTTCACCGAGAATTTGACCCGCCACGGCTATCACACGGCGGCCCATTTCTGCATGCCGGACGGCGGACCGGGGGCGGAGGAGGTGATCGACAAGGTCATTTCGCTCTGCCGCAGCTCGGTGATCGAAGAGGTCATGCTGTTCATCGATCCGGAGCACATGTCCTACGTGCGTGAGGCGGCGCGGCGCCTCAGGGTGCTGCCGCTACCGGTCACGCTGGTCCCGTTCGGAACGCTCGCGCAACTGTTCCGCCGCGCGCGCTACGACATCGGCGATACGGTTGCGATCGAGCTTCAACGCGCGGCCCTGTCGCCGGGCGAGCAGGCGGTCAAGCGCACGATCGACGTTGTTTTTTCGTCTATCGGCCTGATCGTCCTGTCGCCCATCCTGCTTGGCGCCGCGATTGCGATCCGGCTGGACTCGTCCGGCCCGGCGCTGTTCCGGCAGACGCGGCATGGATTCAACGGGCGGCCGTTCCGAATCTACAAGTTCCGCACCATGACGGTCATGGAAAACGGCGACGTCGTTCCCCAGGCGCAAAGGGATGACAAGCGCGTGACAAGGGTTGGCCGGTTTTTGCGCCGCTACAGCGTCGACGAACTGCCGCAATTGATCAATGTGTTCCTCGGCGATATGTCGCTGGTGGGTCCGCGTCCGCACGCCTCGGCGCATGACCGCTATTTCACGTCCGCGATCGAGAAATACGCGTTCCGCCACCACGTGAAATCCGGCATAACGGGCTGGGCGCAGGTTCACGGCGCCCGCGGCGAGACCGATACGCTCGACAAGATGGAGCGACGGGTCGAACTCGATGTCTGGTACATCAACAATTGGAGCGTTTGGCTCGACCTTGCGGTCATGATAAGGACAGTTTTGGTCATATTTGCTGGCGACAATGCGCATTGAGGACGCGGGCGGCGCCGAGGACTTCGGCCGGCGAAGCGGGTCCGGCTCAAGACTTTCGAGGGCGGCATGTCGATCGAGACCCTGAAATCCGAGTCCGTTCAGCCAGCCTCCCTGTCGGCTCGCGTAGAAAGGCGCGGCGTCAATCTGGCGTTCCTCGCCGCGCTTGCGGCGTCCTTCCTCGTCGCCTACTTGCCGACCTATCTGAGGTTGGCCGGAACCGCGTGGCGCACCGAGCAGGAGGGGCACGGGCCCCTCATCATGCTGGCCGCGGCGTGGCTGGCCTGGCAGCAGCGCGACAGGATCCGCGACATCGAACTCAAGCCGGCGCTGGTGGCCGGCTGGATCATTCTCATCCTTTCCCTGCTTGCGATGGCGGTCGCGCGGTCGCAGGACATCCCGATGGTGGAGGTCGCAACCCAGATCCCGGTGCTGTTGGGATGCGTTTTGCTCGTCGGCGGCTGGCCGCTGGCGCGCGTTTTCGCGTTTCCTCTCGCCTTTCTGGTCTTTTCCATCCCCCCGCCCGGGTGGCTGCTCGATGCATTCACCGTGCCGCTGAAAGTATGGATTTCAGATATTGTCTCCAACTTTCTTTATGATCTCGGCTACCCGGTGGCCCAGAACGGGGCGATGATCATGATCGGCTCCTACGAGCTCATGGTCAAAGACGCCTGTTCGGGCATCAATTCGATCTTCGCCTTGTCCGCCATCGGCATCTTCTACGTGCACGAGTTTGTGCGCCGCCACCCTGTCCGCAGGCTGATCCTGATCCTGTCGATTGTTCCAATCACCATTCTGGCCAACGTCTTCCGCGTCGTCACGCTCGTCCTCGGGGCTTACTATCTCGGCGTCGATACGATCGAGGGCCTGTTCCACGACCTCACAGGGATCGCGCTGTTCGTGTTCGCGCTGGCGCTGTTCTTCTTTCTCGATCGCGTGCTGATCGCGGTCGAATACGTGATCCGAAAGACGCTTGTCTCCTGGGGCGCGCAGGCGGCGGTTTGAGAGCGGGCGGCGCCGCGCGGGACCCAGGAGATTTTTCCCGCCTCATCGGGCGAATTGGCGTGGTCCTTTAGGTTTTTCGGTTCACGTTATGAGGGAGCGGCTGGGCCCACAATCGCCCGGCCGGGGAGCTCGACCGAAGGCATGCAGACCGTCTACGATTTTGTCACGATGATATGCTTCATATGCGTCGTCCTCACCTATTTCATGTTCACTGAAGGCGGCATGAAGGTCCTGGCGCATTTCATGCTGCCTGCGGTGGCTTTTGCAATCGCCAATCAGGTCGGCAACCATGCCGGAAACAACGTGCCGATGAACGTCTTAGCGGTCATCCTGATCGCCGCCGGAATCGGCTACACCTTCATCATCGTCAGACACAGTCCCTCCTGATCCTGAGGGGCGGCGCGCTGCTGTCGCGGGCCCGGCGATTGGAACGCGCCGGTTCGGCCGCAGAGCGCGTGCTTGCGCCTGCCTTGACGCAGACGATCCGAGTCGAACAAAAAAAGTCCCAAAAAAGAGTCGTTGTTCGAAGTCGGCTGGGGAGCGGACGGCGGCAAAAGTCGGACGGATTGAAGTTTAACAGTGAGGTTCAGTGGCGGACAACGGCCCGGGGGTTATTGCTCGAGCGGTAGCGGGTCTTCCCGCGTTGTGACGAGGCGTAACAGTATGATCACCGCCGAACAAATCCAAGCGATCCGCAACGCCGACCCCGGCGCAGTTTTGCCGGGCATCGACACAGAGACGGGCAATCCGCTCGCCGCGTCTTCGCTGCTCGGCCTCGCCGGGATCACTCAGAATTCCAAAGCGTCGTATTTTTATTCGCCCGCCAAGAATACGGTCTTCGTCACTCAGGCCGGCGCCGTGCTCAGCGGCATCAATTTCGGCTCTGCGACGGTCTATATCGAGGCCAGCAATGTCACGATCAAGGACTGCACGTTCACTGGGACGAGCAATCCGTATTATGCGGTGTTCCAAACGCCCGGCGCTAGCGGCGCGACCGTGGAGAACTGCACGTTCCAGGGCTCGAAATCGCCGACCGAGACCAACAACTGGATCCAGTCGACCCAAACGCTGACGATCAAGGACAACAGCTTTCTCGATTCGCCGACCGACGCCATCGACATCCGCTCGGGCGTCGTCACGGGCAATTACTTCTCCGGCGCGGCGTACGCTACGGGCGCTCATGCGGATGCGATTTGGGTGGATGGCTCAACCGGGCCGACCGTCATAACGGACAACTTCATCGACGGGACCGCGAATGCGGACGCACCGGGAGTGCCGAATAGCGACATTCGGCTTTCCAATACATTTGGCGATCTGACCAATGTCACCATTTCGGACAATTACCTGCTCGGCGGAAACTTCACGGTCGAGGCAGGGGTCTCAAGCGCCACCTACACGATCAGCAATGTTTCGATCGCCAACAATTCCATCGGGTTTGATGCGTATGGCGCCTATATGCCCACCACCATGGGCGTTGCGAGCGTGACCGGGACCACGATCGTCGATTCCACCAATCCCACCGCTTCGACCCACGCCATGGCGGCCTATGTGGCGGCCGGTCTTCCAACCGCCTCTGTGGACTCCGCGACCAGCACCGCCAATGTCGTCGCCAGCGGGTCCGCGCCGACCACGCTCCTGGGCAACGGTTTGTGGGTGCACCTGTTCGCGGGCGGGGGCGAGACGAACTTTGTCGGTGGCCACGGCGAACAGTATCTGGTGGGCGGTCAGCACGCCGACATTCTCACCTATCTCTCCATTGGCGATGGCGGCGACTCGATGTCCGGCTTCGATCCGGCCAAGGACGTCATCGACCTTAGCCGCATGGACGCCAACCTCACTGTGCCGGGCGTCCAGAGTTTCACCTTCATCGGCTCCGCGGCGTTCAGCGGAACCGGCGCCGAGGTGCGCTATCAACTGAACCCGACAAAGGACGTCACCTACGTCGAGGCCGACCTGGCCGGCGACGCGGGCAACACCACGCCCGACTTCACCATCACGCTCTCGGGACTGGATCCGCTGACCGCCGCCAACTTCGCGCTCACGCCCTCCCAGTCGTCAGCCGATCTGGCGTATGGCGCGGCGTTGACCGAGAGCAAGGTCAAGACGGCTGCCGGCGCGCCGGCGGAGTACGCTTATTCGAACGTCGAAGGCCGGGCCTACAAATCGTACGAATCGTTCTATGGCTCCGGCTACGAGAACCTGGCCGCGGATGATCTGAACCTGAGCGCGACCGCAAACGAGCTCGTTCTCTACGATCCCGGCCAGACCATCACGAGGGGCGCCGGCGGCGAATCCCTGCAGACTGCGGGGATGGGCTCGGATCCGCTCGTCTACCATGCCGTCGAAACCATCGACGCGACCACCAGCGGCGGCGAGCACTTCGTCCTTGGCCCGGCCTTCGGCGCCGAGACGATCAAGGGCTTTGCGGCTTCGGGCGCAAGTCTGGACACGCTCCAGCTCGCCTCGTCGTCATTCTCCTACCTGACCGCCGGCATGACGCAGGCGCAGGACCTGGCGGCGGTGCTGGCGCACGCCGTCAGCGGGACCTCCGGGCTGACGATCTCCGATTCGACCGGCGACAGCCTCACGCTCGGAGGGGTGAGCGCCGCGACGATGGCCGCCAACCCCAGCGTGGTCAAGTTCGCGTGAAGCCGCCGAAGGCGCGCGCCCGATACAACCGAAGCGCGAGCTCGGCGCGAGCAAACGCCAATATAATCCGAACAAACGCTAGCAGACGCCAGTAAAATTGCTGGCGTTTACTGGCGGTTATTTTTCGGAATCGGGACTTTTCAATGGGTTACGGCGGAAAACAATAAAAAAATTCCCCCCGCTCCCAGCTCGCCTCCCAGGTTGCACCGGAAGGCCTCAAGCGCGCTCCGCTCTCCTCATCCACCCTATGACCATAGCGCCGGCTTCCGCTTTACGCAAGAAATTGTCGCCAGAATCGTGAATTCCCTTAAACTGTCGGCCGAGGCGGCGCGACGCCCAGCCTGGCGGCGGCCAGACGCGCGGTCGCCTCGCGCCGCCCGATCAGTTCGGCCACATCTCGACGCGCGGCCGCCACGATCTCCGGCGGCGCCGTCTCCGGCGTCCCGCTTTGAAAGGGCGGTTCCGGCGCGTAGGCGATATCGAGCTGGATGCGCTCTGCGGCGGGGGCGCCGCGCGCGTCGGCGGCGAGCCGAAGCGCGCCGTCAATTCCCGCCGTGACCCCGGCCGCGAAGATCCATTTCCCATCGACGACCACCCGCTCGTCCACCGGGATCGCGCCGAACCAGGGCAGAAGATGGAATGACGCCCAGTGCGTGGTCGCGCGCTTGCCGCGGATCAGGCCCGCCGCGCCGCAGAGCAAGGCGCCGGTGCAGACGGAGAGGACCTTCTTCGCGCCTTCCGCTTGGGCGCGCAGCCAGCCGAGGACCTCCTCGTCCTCCATCAGCGCCTCCTGCCCGCGTCCGCCGGGGACGTGAAGGATGTCGAGGGGCGGCGCCTCGGCGAGCGTCGCGTCGGGCGCGAGGCGAAGCCCCATCAGGTCGCGCACCGGGCCGGCCGACTTCGCGTAAGTCCGGCAGGTCGCGTTGGGGATGCGGGAGAGCACCTCGAAGGGTCCGGTCAGGTCGATCTGGTCGAGGTCCTCGAACAGGAGCGACCCGATGTTCAGGTGAGTGGTTTCGGGAAGCATGTGATCCTCCGCATTGTTAGAGCCCGCTGCGTTTGGGAGTAACCGATGGCGTTAGCGCGGCCGCCCCCTCTTGTGGGGGCGGGTAGGGGTGGGGGGTCGCGCGGACCGATGCGAGTATCGAACGGGCCTGCTCTCTAGTTGCGTAGGTCAGCACGAGCCCCCACCTCGGTCCTGCCCCACAAGGGGGAGGAGGCGCGGGCGGGACGATCGCGCGAAAACCTAAAAGCGGAAGGCTGTAGAGAGTGAGCGACCAGCGCGGCGACCTCAGGCCGCCGCGCGCCACGCGTGTTCCTTAAACATCGGCTCGAGCGGCGGCTCGGCGACGTTCAGGGTGTAGTTGGTGATCGTGGAGGCGGCGCTGACCGCCAGCGCCTCTAGCGCCTGGTCCGGCCTGAAGCCGGAGGAGAGGAGCGCGGTCACCGCCTGTTCGCCCACATGGCCCCGCTTTTCGATCAGCCCGCGGGTGTAAGCCGAGAGGGCCGCGTAACGCGGCTCTCGCGGCGCGCGGCGCTCGCGGATCGCCTGCACATCGGCGGGAGCGAGGCCCGCCTTGAGCGCGAGATGGCTATGGAAGGCGACCGCCCAGGCGCAAGAGTTGGTGACCGCATTGGTCAGAAGCAGGGTCTGGATCTCGGCTTCGGTGAAGGTCCCGCCGTGCACGCTCTGGAACATCGGCACGAAGATGTTGGCCAGAACCGGCGAATTGGCGATGACGCCCGCGACGTTCGGGACCATTCCGAAGGTCTGTCGCAGTTTCTCGAGCGGCGCTCTGGACCCTTCGGGCGCACGGTCGACCGTCTGGATTTCAAAGATGGACATCTCTGCGCTCCTCGAATTGAACTCGACATCGGCAATCTAGGAGCGCACGCTTTGGCGATGCCGCCAAAGCCCCCTCAAATCCCGCCAGCCGCGACACGGCAGGTCGAAGTGCTGGCCTTCCCGGACGTTCAGCTCCTGGACGTGGCCGGACCGGTCCAGGTGTTCAGCGACGCCAGCTATTGGGCCGCCAGGCCCCACATGGCCTCGCCTTACGAGATCCGCGTGATCGCGCCCGAAGGCGTGCGGGTGCGAGCCACGTCGGGGCTCATGTTCTTGACCGAGCCGCTGCCGGAGCCGGCCGAGCCGCTCGACACCCTGATCGTGGCCGGCGGGCAGGGCGTCATGCGGGCCGCCGAGGATGCGAGCCTGATCGGATGGCTCAAGCTTCGCGCCGGCGCCGCGCGACGGACGGCCTCGGTCTGCACCGGCGCCTTCCTGCTTGCGGCGGCGGGCCTGCTCGACAAGCGCCGCGCCGTTACGCATTGGGAATATTGCGACCTGCTCAGCCGGCGCCATCCCGCCGTGATGGTCGAGCCCGATCCGATTTTCGTCCGGGACGGCCCGATTTGGAGCTCGGCCGGCGTGACGGCCGGCATCGATCTCGCGCTGGCGCTGGTCGAGGAAGACTTCGGACGCGCGATCGCGCTCAGGGTCGCGCGCCACCTGGTGGTGTTCCTCAAACGGCCGGGAGGACAGGCGCAGTTCAGCGCGGCGCTCTCGCTGCAATCGGCGGACGACCATTTCGCCGACCTGCAGGGATGGCTCGTCGAACATCTCGCCGAGAAGCTGCCGCTCTCCCGCCTGGCGTCACAGGCGGCGATGAGCGAGCGGACCTTCCTGCGCCGCTATCGCGAGGCGACGGGGCTAACGCCCGCGCGCGCGATCGAGCGGCTGCGGGTCGAGGCGGCCCGCCAGTTCCTCACCGAGACTCGCCTGCCCGCCAAGCGGATCGCGGCGCGCTGCGGGTTCGGCTCGGAAGAGACGATGCGGCGAAGTTTCGCGCGGCTCCAGGGGGTGAGCCCACAGGACTATCGACAGCGCTTCGGTGGCTGAGGGCGCGGGATTGAGATGACTGAGCCAGCCAAAGAGACCTCCGCCCCCGCAAGCCCCGGACGCCCCTGGGTCTTGCTGCGGTCTTTCGCCGGCTGGCGTCCGCGCGACCTCGGCGCCGATCTTCTCGCCGGCCTGACGCTCGCCGCCATCGCCATTCCCTCGCAGATGGCGACCGCCCGGCTCGCCAACTTCGCGCCGCAGACTGGCTTGCTGGTGCTGGTCGCCGGCGCCGTCGGGTTCGCGCTGTTCGGCGACAGCCGGCGTCTTTCGGTCGGCGCCGATTCGACCATCGCGCCGATCTTCGCCGGCGCCTTAGCCGTGCTCGCCGCGGCGGGACCGGCCGATTATGCGGCGGCCGCGGCGGCGCTCGGGGTCGCGGTCGGGATCATTCTTATCTGCGCCGGCGCGCTGAAACTCGGCTTCGTCGCGGACCTCTTGTCCATTCCGGTGACGACCGGCTTCTTTGCCGGCATCGCGGGGCACATTCTGGTTTCCCAGGCGCCGTCGGCGCTCGGCGTCGAACCGGTCAAGGGCTCGCTTGCCGAGCAAGCCTTGTCCCTCATCGAGCGGGCTCCGGCGGCCAATCCCTGGACATTGGCGATCGCCTTCGGCGTGGTCGCGATCATGGTCGCGGGCGAATGCTTGAGTCCCCGGTTTCCCGGCGCGCTGATCGGCCTTGTCCTCGCCGGATTGGCGACGGTTGCGCTCGGTCTCGAGGCCAAGGGGGTGGCGACGCTCGGATCGATTGCCGGCGCCGCCCCTCGTTTCTCGGCGCCGGCAATCTCCTGGGACGAGTTCCGCGTCATCGCGCCGCTCGCCCTGCTCATTGCGCTCGTGGTGATGGTGCAGACCGCGACGACCACGCGCGCATTCCCCAACAGCGCCGAGGGTCCAGACGTCAATCGGGATTTCATCGGCGTCGGCGCCGCCAACGCGCTCGCTGGTTTCATCGGCGCCTTCCCTGTCGATGCGAGTCCTCCCTCGACAACGGTGGTGGCGGAGGCGGGTTGCAGGTCGCAGCTCGCGGGACTGGTCTCGGCCGCGGCGGCGCTCGGGGTTCTCCTGTTCGCAGGTCGAGCGTTCGCCCACACGCCTTCAGCCGCGCTCGCGGGCGTCCTCCTTTTCGTGGCGGCGCGCCTCGTCCAGGTCAACGTGATGGGCGACGTTTGGATGCGAAGCCGGGCCGAGTTTGTGCTGATCCTTGCGACCGCCTTCGCAATCCTGGCCCTGCCGATCGAGGGCGGCGTGTTCATCGGCGTCCTGCTGTCGGCGCTGCACGGCCTATGGACGACGACCCGCGCCGAAACGATCGAATTCGAGCGCATTGCCGGCACGTCGATCTGGTGGCCGCGCGACAAGGATGCGAAGGGCGAACTCGTGCCGGGCGTGAGGGTGATCGCGCCCCAGGCGCCGCTGTCGTTTCTCAACGCTTACAATTTCCGCCGCGCCATCGAGCGGGTCGTCAGCGACGATACGCCGACGAGGCTGATCGTGATCGAGGCGAATGCGATGGCTGAGATCGACTATACGGCCGCGAGCGTGCTTGCCGGCCTCATTCGCCAGCTGCGCGGCCAGGGCGTCGACCTGGCTCTCGCGCGGCTCGAATCGGTGCGCGCGCAGCACAGCTTCGAGCGGCTCGGACTGCTCGCGCTGATCGGCCGCGACCACGTTTTCCGCAGCGTTGAGGAGGCGGTTGACGCGCTCGCTCCCTCGCGTGCGCCTTGATGCGCTGGCCAAGCCGCGCTGCGGCGCCAGCTTCCTTGATTTCGCGCGCTTTTTCGCGAAAAACCGGGTTCCACTTTTTCGCAGCGCGTTCTAAGAAGCCGCTGAGTTTGCGCATAGATGGTCCTGTCGCGTCTCCTTCTGTGGGGGAGGACAAAGGAGGGGGTCGCGCTGTCCTACGAGACGCGCGACGGCGACCCTTACGATAACCTCCCTCGTCCGCGCGACCCCCACCCCTTCCCGCCCCACAAGGGGGGCGGGGGCGCCAATGACGACCGATTCTACCCAAAGACAACTTACTCCAAGGCTCAGGGCTCAGCGTCTCATGGCCGACATTCCAATAGGCGTCGTCACAATATCCGATCGCGCTTCGCGAGGGGTCTACGAGGACAAGGGCGGCCCGGGGATCGAGGCGGCCCTCAAGGAGCTTCTGGCGACGCCCTGGCGGCCGGAGCGGCGCCTCGTGCCCGACGAACGGGGAGCGATCGAGGCGGCGCTGATCGCGCTCGCCGATGAGGCGCGCTGCCCGCTCATCCTCACCACGGGGGGAACCGGCCCCGCGCCGCGCGACGTTACGCCGGAAGCGACAGAGGCGGTCTGCGACCGGATGCTGCCCGGTTTCGGCGAGCTGATGCGGCTGAAAAGCCTCGCGGAAGTCCCGACCGCCATTCTGTCCCGCCAGGTCGCGGGCTCGCGCGGCGCGAGCCTCATCATCAATCTGCCGGGGAAGCCCTCGGCGATCCGCACCTGCCTCGACGCGGTGTTCGCCGCCGTGCCCTATTGCGTCGACCTGATCGGGGGCGCGCGGCTCGACACAAACCCCAAATTCTGCACGGCTTTTCGCCCCAAGGGGTGAAGCGGACCGTTTCCCATCCCCAGACTGCCATAATTGGGGAATGGTCTTTTCTCTATCGGCTTACTAAGTCATGGGTATGGCAGCGAGTAGGAGTCCCATGTCGGCCGCCGTGCAAGTCCTTGAGCCGGGCGCCGATCTTCGCGCCGCGATGCGCGAAATCGGCGCGAAGGCGCGTGCTGCCGCGCGCGAGCTCGCCAACGCGCCGGCGGAGAAGAAGAACCGCGCGCTTTCCGCGGCCGCGCGAATCTTACGCGAACGCACGGGCGAGATTCTCGCCGCCAATGGGCTGGACTGCGTGGAAGGCCGGGCCAAGAACCTGAGCGCGGCGCTGATCGACCGGCTCGCGCTCGATGCGGCCCGCATCGAGGCGGTCGCGCGCGGACTCGAACAGGTCGCCCTGTTGCCCGATCCGGTCGGGCGGGCGCTCGCGACCTTCACCCGCCCCAACGGCCTCATCATCGAGCGGGTGGCGACGCCGCTCGGAGTGGTCGGCGTCATCTACGAGAGCCGGCCGAACGTCACCGCCGACGCCGGCGCGCTGTGTCTTAAGAGCGGCAATGCGGTCGTGCTGCGCGGCGGCTCCGACTCTCTTCGCTCGTCGGCCGCCATCCACGCCTGCCTGGTCGCGGGCTTGAGGGAGGCCGGCTTGCCGGAGGCGGCGATTTCGCGCGCGCCCTTCGCCGCCCGCGAGGCGGTCGGCGAGATGCTGGAGGGCCTCGGCGGCGCGCTCGACGTCATCGTTCCGCGCGGCGGAAAAAGCCTGGTCGAGCGGGTTCAGCGCGAGGCGCGGGTGCCGGTGTTCGCCCATCTCGAAGGGGTCGTGCATGTCTATGTCGACCGGGCGGCGGATTTTGACAAGGCGCTCAGGATCGTGGTCAACGCCAAGATGCGCCGCACCGGAATCTGCGGCGCGGCCGAGACGCTGCTGGTGCATCGTTCCGTCGCCCCGTTCCTGCTCTCGCCCTTGATCGACGCGCTGATCGGGGCCGGTTGCGCCGTGCGCGGGGACGCAGCGGCGCGCGAGGCCGATTCCAGGGTCACGGCGGCGAGCGAGGAGGATTGGCGCACGGAATATCTCGACGCCATCATCGCCGTCGGCGTCGTCGACAGTCTCGATGCGGCGATCGACCATATCGAGACCTACGGCTCGCATCACACCGACTGCATCGTGACCGAGGACAAGGCGGCGGCGGAGCGCTTCCTGAAGGAGGTCGATTCGGCGATCGTGATGCACAACGCCTCGACCCAGTTCGCCGACGGGGGCGAGTTCGGCTTCGGCGCCGAGATCGGCATCGCGACCGGGCGCATGCACGCGCGCGGTCCCGTTGGCCTCGAGCAACTCTGCACCTTCAAGTATCGCGTGCGCGGCGACGGGCAGGTGCGGACCTGAGAGACCGCGTGCGCCCGTTATCGAATCCTTGGCGAGCGCCGCCGCCGCTCAGCCGAGCTTCGACCCGTTGGTCATGAGCAGGACCGAATAGAGCGAAGTCGTGCCGCAGATGTAGAGGCGGTTGCGTTTGGGCCCGCCGAAGGTCACGTTGGCCACGATCTCGGGAATCAGGATCTTGCCGATCAGCTTTCCGTCCGGCTCGTAGCAGTAGACGCCCTTGCCGGTGCTGGTCCAGACGCGGCCGGACCGGTCGACGCGGAAGCCGTCGTACAATCCGTCCTGCGGCGCCAGTTCGCAGAAGATTTCGCCAGCCCCCTTCACGCCCTTGCCGTCCGGGTTGACGGCGTAGCGGCGGATCGCCCGCGGAACCTTCTCGTCATGCGTCGCGCCGGTGTCGGCCACGTAGATGAACTTCTCGTCCGGAGAAAACGCGATCCCGTTCGGCCGCGCCATGTTGTGGATGACCCGGGTGACGGCGCCGCCCTTCGGGTCGATCCGATAGACGTGGCAGCCGTCGATCTCGGGCTTCGCCGGCTCCCCCTCGTTGTCGCCGTCGATACCGTAGGCCGGGTCGGTGAACCAGATCGAGTCGTCCGATTTCACCACCGCGTCGTTCGGAGAGTTGAACCGCTTGCCCTCCCATTTGTCGGCAAGGACGGCGACCGAGCCGTCGAACTCGGTGCGGGTCACCCGGCGGGTGAGATGCTCGCAGGTGACGAGGCGCCCCTGGTTGTCGACCGTGTTGCCGTTCGAATTGTTGGAGGCCTGGCGGAAAACCGACACCTGGCCCGATTCCTCGACGAAGCGCAGCATGCGGTTGTTGGGGATGTCCGACCAGATGAGATAGCGGCCCGCCGCGAACCAGGCCGGGCCTTCCGCCCAGATCGAGCCGGTCCAGTGGCGCGTGACCCGCATGTAGCCGGTGAAAAGCCCGGAAAAGCGCTGGTCGAGGGCGACGAAGTCCGTTCCTTCGATTTGTCCGTAGTGCATGAGCGGTTCCCCCTCAGTCCGTTGGTTGGCCCTTTGCTCAAGGTTGGCGCCTTCGGCGCGCAAGGGCAAGCGGCAAAGGCAGGCCGCGCCCGAGCTTTCGGAGCTTGCGGCGCGCGCCGGCGTCGTCCACATTAGCCTTCATGAATCGCTCGCTGGCCTCACGGCCTGCCTCGCGGCTCATCGCCGTTCTGGGTCCGACCAATACGGGCAAGACGCATCTGGCGGTCGAGCGCATGCTGGGGCACGCCTCGGGCATGATCGGCCTGCCCTTGAGGCTGCTCGCGCGCGAGATCTACGACCGGGTGGTCAAGGCGCGGGGCTTAGCCGAGGTCGCGCTGATCACCGGCGAGGAAAAGATCGTTCCCTTGAGGCCCCGCTATTTCGTCTCGACGGTCGAGGCGATGCCGCTCGACCGCAGGGTCGAATTTCTCGCCGTCGACGAAATCCAGCTTTGCGCCGACCCTGAACGCGGCCACGTGTTCACCCACCGGCTGCTCCATGCGCGGGGCTCTTCCGAGACGATGCTGATGGGGGCGACGACCGTCGCCCCGCTCATTCGTCAGCTCTGCCCCGAGGCCGAGATCCAGTTCCGCGAACGCCTGTCCGAACTCACCTACGCCGGGGCCAGGAAGGTGACTCGCCTGCCCCGGCGCAGCGCCATCGTCGCCTTCTCGGCCGATGCGGTTTACGCCATCGCCGAGCTCATCCGCCGCCAGCGCGGTGGCGCGGCCGTGGTCATGGGCTCGCTCAGCCCCCGCACCCGTAACGCGCAGGTCGCCCTGTTCCAGTCCGGCGAAGTCGATTTCCTGGTCGCGACCGATGCGATCGGGATGGGGCTGAACATGGACGTCGACCATGTCGCCTTCGCCGGGCTTCGCAAGTTCGACGGGCGGCGCCTGCGCTCCCTCCATTCCCAGGAGATCGCCCAGATCGCCGGGCGCGCCGGCCGCTTTCGCAAGGACGGCGCGTTCGGCGTGACCGGAGATGCGCCCGACATCGACCCGGATGTGGTCGCCGCCGTCGAGGGCCATGTCTTTCCATCCGTCCCGGCCGCGGAATGGCGCAACGCCCGGCTCGATTTCCAGTCGCTTCAGGGGCTCATCCGCTCGCTCGCCGCGCCGGCGCCCGCCGCGGGCCTGAGGCTCGCGGAAGAGGCCCAGGACGAAACGACGCTGCGCCAGCTCTCGACCGATGAGACGATCGTCCGCCGCGCCCGCGACCGGTCCAATCTGATGCGGCTTTGGGAAGTCTGCCAGACCCCGGATTTCCGCAAGACCACGCAGGACGAGCACGCGCGCCTGATCGGGACCATGTTCGAACACCTGACCCAAGGCGACCGGCGGCTGCCGGAAGACTGGATGCAGGGCCAGTTCATGAGCCTCGACCGGACCGACGGCGACATCGACGCGCTGTCGATGCGGCTCGCCCGGGTGCGTACTCTCGCCTATGTCGCCAATCGCGCCGACTGGCTCGCCGATCCGCAGACCTGGCAGGGCCGCGCGCGCGACCTCGAGGACCGGCTCTCCGACACTCTCCACCAATCCCTGATGCAGCGGTTCGTCGACCGGCGCACCAGCGCGCTGTTGCGCAGCTTAAGCCAGCGCGCAGGCCCGATTCTCGGCGGCATCGACGCCGACGGGACGGTGACGGTCGAGGGCCATCTGGTCGGGCGGCTTGCGGGCTTCCATTTCGAGCCCGAGCGTGGGGAGACCGCGCTCGAGAATCGCGCGCTTCGGGGCGCGGTCGAGCGGGTCGTCGCGCCGGAAGTCGCGCGCCGGCTGGGCGCGCTGGCGAGCGGGGAGGACGAAGCGTTCGCGCTTGCGTCTGGCGGCGTGGTCGAGTGGCGCGGCGAACCGGCGGGCGAGATCACTGGCGGCGAGCCGTTCGCGCCGCGCGTGCGCCTGGTGGGCGAGTTCGGCGCCGAGCCGCAGCGCGAACGCGCCGCCCGGCGCCTCGAGGCGTTCGTCGCCGCCGAGGCGAGCTGGCGACTCGGCGCGCTCAAACGTCTCAAGGAGGCGATCGAGGACGGGCGGCTCAAGGGGCTCGCGCGCGGCCTTGCCTATCAGCTCGTCGATGAGTTCGGCGCGCTGGACCGGCGCGGCGCCGATGCGCGGATCAGGCTCTTGAGCCGCAGCGAGCGCCGAACCTTGAAGGCGCTCGGCGTACGCTTCGGCGCCTTCACCCTCTTTCTGCCCTCGCTCATGACGCCGGAGGCTCGGCTGGTCGGCGCCGCGTTCGCCGAACTCGCAAGCCCGGCGTGGCGGCCGGAGACCAGCGCGCTCAACCCGCTGCCGCGTTCGGCGCCGTCTCCACAAGCGCTTGCGCTACGCGGCTTGCGCGCCGTGGGGCGGTTCGCCGCGCCGATCGCCGAGCTCGAGCGGCTCGACGCGCTTGCGCGCGCCGCCTGGCCCGACGGCGCGGGCGCGATCGACATGACCGACGCGCTGCTTGCGGATCTCGGCTGGCGGCGCGACGACGCGCATCACATCCTCCGCGCGCTCGGCTTCGTGCGCGTGCGCGACGGCGAAGGCGGGACGCGCGCGGTGTTTCGCCGGCGCCGCGCCGCGCCGGACGAGCCCGCGCCCAGGGCCGCCCCCGCCGCGACCCCGTTCGCCGCGCTCGCCGCGCTCAAAAGGCCAAACTCCACCGCCCTGCGGCGGGCCAGGCGCGCCAGGGCTCGGCGGCGCCGCGCCGCGACCGGACGCGCCGCTTCGTGACCGACGACGCCTGCCGGATCGACCTCTGGCTCTGGCGCGCGCGCTTTTTCAAGACCAGAAGCCTTGCTGCGCGCGTGGTCGAGGAAGGTGGTGTCCGGCTTCAGCGTGGGCCAGCGCGGCATCCCGTCGACAAGCCGAGCCGCGCTGTGCGCTGCGGCGACGTTCTGACCTTCGCGCAAGGCCCGAAATGGGTGGCGGTGAGGGTCGAGGCGCTCGGCGAGCGCCGCGGGCCCGCGGCTGAGGCGCAAGGGCTCTACACCCCGCTGGACGAGTCCGCCGGACATCTCTGACGAACGGCGGAGCCCTGCGCCGGAACCGACCCGTTGGAGCGCGGCTCGCGAAAAAGCAGCAGTCGGTTTTTCGCGAAAAGTATGCTCAGGCGGAAAGCGAAACCGGCGCCGCGCGCAGATTCGCGAGCCGCTTGTATTGCGAGGGGGTGAGGCCCCGCTCCTTGCGGAAATGGCGGTTGAAGTTGGAGATATTGGCGTAGCCGACCTCGAAGCAGATGTCGGTGACCGGGCGTCCCGTGTCCGACAGCAGCTTGCAGGCGCGGCCGATCCGCAGTTTTCGCGAATAGTCGACGAAATTGGCGCCGGTGTTTTTCTTGAAGAAGCGGGAAAAGGCCGATTGCGTCATGCCGGCGATCGCGGCCGCCTCCGACATTCTGACCGTCCCCGAGAGATTGTTGACGATATACGAAATGACGTCATGCACGACGCCGAGCGTCTCCCTATCGAGGGTCGGGACATAGTCGGGGGAAGCAAGGATCTTCTTCTCGGGCGTGCGAGCAAGCAAATCGATGAGCTCGAGAAACAGCGCAAGCCGCTGAAATCCGCGCGCCGCGCCGATACGCCCCATGAGATCGGCGCCTCGCCGCGCTGCGTCGCCGAAGAACTCGAAGCCTCTCAGGGCGTCGGTCAGGAACGGCTCAAGACCAGCGAGTTCGGGAAAGACGGCCCGCGAGCGCAACAGCCCGGGAGCGAACTGAATCACGATGTCCCGCCCTTCGATCACCTCGCCGGGCTTGAGATCGCTGATCCAGTTGTGAGGCAGATTGGAGCCGGCGAGGACGAGATTGCCCGGGCCGAACTCGCCGATATGATCGCCGACGAACTGGCGCCCGTGCGAGCGGGTGATGAGGTGAATTTCATATTCGGGATGATAATTCCAGCGGGCGATGTTGCTTGGACAATCGTGCTGATGCCATTTGAACGATTGCGACGGGTCGGTGACAATCGATTCAAAATCCGGCCGTCGGGCCGCGCTTTTCCTCCGCGCCATGTCTCATCCCCTTATTGCCGTCGCGCGAGCGAGCGACCCGTCTCCCTATCGAAGACGTGGAGGCAGTCGTCCGAAAATGTCATCCGCACGTGATCGCCGACCGCGGGACATTGTTGCGCCGGCAGAAGGACGCCGATCTCGACGCCGGCGTACTTGAAATTGATCAGAGCGTCATTGCCGAGGAATTCAATGAGATCGACGTCGCCGTCGATGACGTTCACGATGTCGGAAAGGCTCGCGGCGCGGAAATGAGCGGGCCGGACGCCGGCGACGACGGTCTTCGAGCCGTCGAGGTCGAAGCGCTCGCGATCGATGTAGAGCGCCGGCGCATTTCGACCGGGCGCATTGGGTCCGCTCCCGTTCACGTCGACCTCAAAGAAGTTCATTGCCGGCGTGCCGATGAAGGCGGCGACGAACTGGCTATTTGGGCGTTCGAAGATTTCACGCGGCGTGCCGACCTGCTCGATCAGGCCGTTGCGCAGAAGGACGATGCGGTCGGCGAGCGTCATCGCCTCAAGCTGGTCATGCGTGACATAGACCGTCGTCGTTTTGAGGCGCTGATGCAATCTGGCGATCTCGACGCGCATATGGTTGCGCAGCTTGGCGTCGAGATTGGAAAGCGGTTCGTCGAACAGAAACACGCCCGGGGTCTTGACGATGGCGCGAGCGATCGCGACGCGCTGCTGCTGGCCGCCGGACAGCGCCGTCGACTTGCGGTCGAGGAACGCCTCGAGGCCGAGCGTGGCGGCTGCGGCCTGGATGCGTCGCTCGATCTCGTCAGGCCCGATCTTCATCCGGCGCAGACCGAACGCGATGTTTTCGCGCACCGACATATGCGGATAGAGCGCGTAGCTCTGGAACACCATCGCAATGTTGCGGTCGCGCGGCGGAAGCGTGTTGACCACCCGTCCGTCAATCGAAAGCTCCCCGCCGGTGATCTCCTCGAGCCCTGCAATCATCCGCAGGATCGTCGACTTGCCGCAGCCCGACGGTCCGAGAAAGACGATGAACTCGTGGTTCATGACCTCGAGGTTGAAGCCGGAGACGACCTGCGTCTCGCCGTATTTCTTGGAGATGTTGCGGAACGACAGTATGGCCATGAGCGCGATCAGGCGGTCGCTTTGGTCAGGTCGATCTGCAGCTTGACGTC
Organism: Roseiarcus sp.; assembly: GCA_035308265.1. Lineage (GTDB taxonomy): Bacteria > Pseudomonadota > Alphaproteobacteria > Rhizobiales > Beijerinckiaceae > Roseiarcus. Next base: position 20,452 of record DATGHB010000403.1, on the reverse strand, counting down.
GGCCGGACGCCCCTCGGCGGCGCGCTCGAAGGCCTCGATCGAGCGCTCGAAATCGAAAGTCGAGGAGATCAGCGGCTTGAGATCGACCTTGCCGGAGCCAATGAGGTTGAGCGCGCGCTCGTACATATTGGCGTAGCGGAAGACCGTCTCGATCCTCAGCTCCTTGCTGATCGCGCCCGGAATATTGAAGGAGACCGGATCGACCGGAATGCCGACCAGCACGATCGCGCCGGCCGGACAGGCGAGACTGACCGCGCCCTCGATCGCCTTCGCCGCGCCGCTGGCGTCGAAGACGATATCGGCGCCCCAATTCCCGGTCTCCGCCTTCACGGCCTCGACCAGATCGCGCCTGGCGATGTTGACCGGAATGATCCCCGGATAGCGGCTCGCGATGTCGAGCTTCGGCTGATGGACGTCGCTGATGATCACCTTACTGCAGCCGCCGGCGAGCGCAGCGAGGGCCACCATGATGCCGATCGGCCCCGCGCCGAGCACGACGGCGACGTCGCCCGGCTTGATGCGCGCGCGCGTCGCCGCCTGCATGCCCACGGCGAAGGGTTCGACCATCGCGCCCTCTTCGTAGGCGACATTGTCGGGCAGCCTGAAGGTGAAGGCGGCTGGATGGACGACGGAGCCAGTCAGACAGCCATGAACGGGCGGCGTCGCCCAGAACGTCACCTCCGGGTCGACGTTATAGACGCCGAGCCGGGTCGCCTTCGAGCGAAAGTTCGGCACCCCCGGCTCCATGCAGACCCGGTCGCCGACCTGGAGCGAGCGCACGTTGGCGCCGAGCTCGGTCACCGTGCCCGAGGCTTCGTGCCCGAGCACCATCGGGCTTTTGACGACGTACGAGCCGATGCCGCCGTGGGTGTAGTAGTGGACGTCGCTGCCGCAAACGCCGACCGTGTGCAGCTTGACCCTGACGTCATCCGGACCGAGCGCGGTCGGCAGGTCGATATCCCGAAGGGAAAGGACCCGCTTCCGTTCGAGAACAAGCGCGCGCATGGGGATTATCCTTGATTCCTGGTTTTCAACGCCGAGCTCAGAAACCTGCTTAGCACGCCGAGGAACAGAAGCGGCGGCAGCGAGAGAAGAATGACCGAGGCGTTGAGTATGCCCCAGGGCACGTCCCGGCCCAGCTGGGTCATCTCGGAAGCGACGACCGGGAGGGTCTTGGCGTCGGAAGTTGTCAGCATCAGCGCGATGAGGAACTCGTTCCACACCAGGACAAAGGAAAACACCACCGCTCCAATCAGCGATTTCCAGGCGACCGGCAGCGCGATGAGGAAGAAGATCGCGTAAGGCCCGTAGCCGTCGACGAAGGCCGCCTCCTCGATTTCCGCCGGCACGCGCTTGAACGCGGGGATCGCGAGCCAGATCGTGGTCGCGAGCGTCAGGAGGCTGTAGGTGACAACCAGCGCGACACGGGTGTCGTAGAGGCCGACGTCGAGCCAGATGACAATAAGCGGAATGGCGATGGCGACCGGCGGCAGGAACCGCAGGGACAGCACGAAAAACTGAATGTCGTGGGCGAAGCGCATCGGATATCGGGCGACGGCGTAGGCGCAGGGGAGGCCAAGCGCCGCGCCGATCAGCACCGAACATCCGGAGATGATGATCGAGTTCAAAAGACCTGTTCTCACGCTCTCGCGCTCGGCCACATAGAGAAAGTTTTCCAGTGTCGGGTGGAAAAAAAGCATCGGCGTCGGCGTCACGATGTCGACGCGGTTCTTGAAGCCGCTCAACAGCGTCCAGAGGAGCGGCACGACCACCGACGCCGCCCCGACCGCGATGACCGCGCGGGCGACGAACGCGCTTACACCTCTTGCCACCGCCGCACTCGCCGCCAGAGAATCGTGAACGCCGCCGTCGTCGCGATCATCATCAGGACCGCCATGCTCGACGCGTAGGAGATGCGGCCAGATTCAATGAACCCTTGCGAGAAGGCGTACATGTCGAGGGTCTCGGTCGAAATGCCGGGGCCGCCGCGCGTCATCACGTAGATGAGATCGAAGGCGCGCAGGGATTCCACCATCTTGACGAAGACGAGGCTGATGAGCGCGCCCCGCAACATCGGCAGCGCGACATAGGCGTAGACCTCCCAGGTGCGCGCGTGGTCGAGCAACGCCGCCTCGAGCGGTTGGCGCGGCAGCGTCTCCAGAAGCTTGACGATGATCACCGCAAACAGCAGTCCCCATTGCCAGACGTCGACGATCGCGACCGTGGCCATCGCGGTATGCGGATCGGCGAGGAGATCGATCGGATGGCCGGTGATCAGCCGGAGCGGATAGACCGCGAGGCCGAACAGCGGATGGAAGGCGAAGCGCCAGACGAACGCCGCCGCGACGCGCGGCAGGAGCGCCGGCACGATGAACAGCACGCAGAGCGCGTTGCGCGCCCTGGGCGACGTCGCCTCGAACATGAGAATGGCGAGCGGGATCGCCACCGCCATCGTCGCGGCGACGGTGATCACCTCCCACTCGACCGACACCCAGACGGAATTGAGGAACCGCGGATCGCTGAACAGCATGCGGAAATTGGCGAAGCCGACATAAACGCTGTCGGGATTGCTGAGCTCACGGTTCTGCAGCGCAATGTTGACCGCGTCGATCGTCGGCACGAACGCCAGAACCGCGAGGACCGCCATGGTCGGCGCGGTGAAGACGAACGGCAGATGGGTCCGGATTCTCATTGTGAACGGCGGTCAAGCGGGGGGGAGCGCCCCGCCGCGGGGCGGAAGGGCGCTCCGTTCAGTCACGCTACTTGCGATTGGCGACGAGGGTGTTTGCGTAAGCGTTGAGTTCGTCAAGCGCTCCCTTGATGTCGGTGCGGGTGCCGGTGACCAGCTCTTCAAGCTCGATGCCCCAATGGTCGCCGAGATTCGGCCACTCGGGATCCTGCCAGAAGTTGACCGCCGTCACCTTGGCCGTCTCCGCCAGCGCCTGGCCGAGATCGGCGCCGAACTTCTTATTGAACTCGTCGCTCGTGATGATGCTGGTGCGGTTCAGTTCGCCGAACTGGTCAGCGTCGAGCCGGCGCTTCTCATTCTCCTTCGAAGTGGCCCAGGCAATGAAGAGACCGGCGCATTTCTTCGACTCCTCGTCCTTGTTGCCCTTGGCGCCGATAGCGAGGCCGTGGCCGTAGCCGCCGCCGGTCAGCGGCGAAGGCGGCGGCGCGTAGCCGACCTTGCCGACCACCTTCGACACTTTCGGATCGATCGCTTCGCCCGCGAGCGGGGTTGACTCGACCAGGAGCGCCACCTGGCCGGCGAGGAATGCGCCGGTCGATTCGTCCCAGCTGCCGGTCTTCGTGCCGGGCGGCGAATATTTGAACAGGTCGAGATAGACCTGGGTCGCTTTCACCGCCGGCTCGCCGTCAAACACCGGCTTGTTGCCGTCGAACCACTTGCCGCCGAAGCCGCGGAAGTAGGGCATCCAGCGCCAGACGTTCGCGCCCGAGCCGCGCTGGCCGCGCAGCGCGATGCCGTAGACGCCATGATCGGGGTCGTTCAGCTTCTTAACATCCGCGATCATCTCGTCGAGCGTGGTCGGCGGCTTGAGGCCGGCCTTCTCCAGAAGGTCCTTGCGGTAGACGAGCAGGTCGCCGCCGCCAGTCAACGGCGCGAAATAGACCTTGCCTTCGTAGGTCGCGACCTTCTGCCGGCCGGGATCGAAGTCGGCGAAGTCGTATTCCTTCGGATAATAATCGAGCAGCGGCACAACCCATTTCGACGACGCGAACAGCGCGATATTCGCTTCGTCGATGTAATAGACATTGTACTTGCCGACCGTCGAAGCGTCGGCGCGCGACTTGGCGCGGCGGTCGTTCTCGTTGAGATAGTCGATATCGAACGAAGCGCCCGAAAGCTTCTTGAACTCGTCCTTATATTTCTCGAGCAACGTCAGTCCGTCGCGCGGTTGAGCGAGCACGCGTAGATCATGCGTGCAGACGGGCTCCGCGTTGGCGGCGCCCGCAAGACCTGCGGCCAGGACCAGCGCGCCGCCGACAGAGGCGGCCAAAGCGGCTCTCAAGCTCATATCGCGTCTCCTCCATTTTGAACTTTCGCTCCGACGGCGTCGGCAGCGTCAGGCGGGACATTCGATCCCACGCTCAAACTACGATTGAGACCTTCGACGGAACTAGCCACCGGATTGCGACGAACTGATACGAATTTGCTCGAATGGCGTATCGCAACGCATCAAATAGGGACGCCCCGCGCATTCGATTATCAGATGCGGACCGTTGAGCCCCGGCGGCGGCGCGGCCGATCGCCGCCGGTCTCACCGGGGGGCGGCTGGACGGATTCATCGGCGCCGACGCGGTGAGTTGAGGCGCGCCCTTCACCCGGCCGGAACCTCGCAAATGGCCTTGACCGACTCCATGACCGCCGCGGGCGCGAACACACGGTCGATCCATCCCTCGCGGAAGATGACCGGCCTCGCCTTGTCGATCGCCTGCAGGGCGCCGTCCGAAAACCGGCCCTCGGGGAAAATCCCGAATGCGATCGCGAGCTCGATGTTGAGATGGCCGATGATGAAGTCGATCGCCGCCTGTTTCGGCACGCCTCGGCGGACAGCCTCGTCCGTCGCCTCCTTAAGCGCGAGCGCGAGCGTCGCGCCGACCGTCTCCGAGAGCGCCGGCTCGAGAATGGCCATCTGTTCGACGGTGCACCGATGCGCGCGCATCACCGGCTTATAGATCTGGCGGGCGATCTCCTCGCATTCCGCGTAATGCGCCTCCGGCCCCTGCATGAGCGCGCAGACTATATGCTGCTTGGCGTAGATTCCCCCGAAATGGTCGGTCTTCGCCTTCGGGTCGGTTTCGTCGTTGAAGATCGGCGGATGGCACGGATGGGTGACAAAATAGGTGATGTCGTCGCGCTCTGGCAGTTCGCCGGCGTGTGGGGCCGCCGCGTCAAGCATGACGACCTTCGCCCCTGAGCGAAGGTCGTTGACGAAGGTTTTCAGGATCTTGCCGATCAGCCGGTCCGGCACCGCCATGACCACCGCGTCGGCGGACGAAACCGCTTGGCCCTGCTCCATGCACTCGATTCCCAGCGTCTTCTTGAGACGTGCGCGCCCTTCCTCGGAGACCTCGACGTGATCGACGTCGAACCGGGTGTCCTTGAGGTTGGTTGAGAGGCGCACCCCCATCTTCCCGCCGGCGCCGAGCAATGCAATTTTCGTCACCTCGTTCCTCCACACGTTGTCGCGCGTCCTGCGCGAACCGATCCAAAAAAATCCGCCTCGCCCATCTGCCCGCCTTTCAGCGCAATCTCGATCCCATCCACCCTGGGATCGGTCGAGTGCGCGCGGCAAAGCGGAGCTCCCGGGGCGATCGGCGCGATTGCCTCAAGCGCATAGGCGCCGAGCGCGCCCGTGGCGAAGCCTGAGGTGTCGCCGCCGGATACGGCGGCGCGCCTGATGCGCGTTTCGCCGACGACACGCCTGAGAATTTCGCCCAAAGCCCGGCCGATTCGCGCGTTGATTTCGACCGGATCGCAGCCCGAGGCGGCGAGTTTGGCCCGAAACCGGGCGACGGCTTCGTCATTGGGGCCCCGCGCGGTCGCGACGAGCGGGGATCGCCCGTTCGAGAGCGTGGCGCGCGCCCGCTCAGTCGCCGCGTCGATCTCGGCTCGGCAGCGCCGGTCGTCGAGGCTTGCTTCGGCGGCGAAATCAATGAGGTCGAAGCCGTTCGTTTGCGCCCATTCGATCTGGGAGGCGCTGACCGGCGAGACCGAACCGGAGACAGCGACGATCTGTGAGTGTTCGGAAGCCGAGTGACGCCCTGCTCTGTCGGGAAGCCACCCTTCGGCGCGCCAATGGGCGACGAGCGCGTATTCGACGCCCTGCGACCCGATGGCGAAGAGGGATTGACGGCGCCGCCTCCACATCAGCTCGCCCACCCAACGCAGCGTTTCATCGTCGACAATGTCGAGCGCGAGCAGGGATCGCCCCTGCTCGAGCTCGGCGTCGAACATTTGAAGTCCCGCGCCGCGCTTCATGGCCACGAAATCGACGAGGCCGATTGCGCGCGAGGTCTGTTTGCCGACGTGCAGGCGTACGTCGGCCTCATCCATCGGCGTGACCGGATGTCGCCGCATCACGGGATGGCGGTCGAGACGGTAAACGCAGTCTCCGGACGCCGCGAAGAGATTGCCGAACGCCTGGTAGCGTCCGATGGCCGGCGCGGCGACCACGAGCGGCTGCCAGTTCGCCGCCCCGGGCGTCTCGCTGAAGATGGGCGCGCCGATGTCGATCGCCCGGCCGACCGACCCCACGGCTGGCGAGGAGTCGAGCGTGGAACAAATCTTGTAGTGCGTCACCGGCGCCTTGAGCCCGGCGAGCGCGCGGAAAGGACCTGGCAGATGAGCGTCCATCCAGCCGGGCCGCTGCGCCCGGGCGACGCCGGCGACGCCGATCGCCCGGTAGCTCCGGAAGCGCTCGAGCTGCTCGGGCGTTGGCGTCTCGACGAACATCACCGCGGGCAGGCCGGCGAAGGTCATCACCTCCATGACCGCCGAAGACCCCGTGAAATCGTCGCCGTAGAAAGCGATCAGGACCCCGGCGGGAAGGCCGGCGGACTCGCTCATGCGGAGGCCATCGTCAGCGCCGCCGCAAGCGAGGGATGGGTGGAAGCGTAGCGTTCGACCGGAACGCCGGCGATCGCGGCGTCGAAGGATTCCCTCAGCGCGCGCACGCCTTCGGCCGGCCCGCCCGGGTGGCCCATGATGCCCCCGCCGGCGGCGAAGATGAGATCGGTCGAGCCGAGCGCGGCGAGCGTGCCCGCCGCCTGCCGCGCCGATTGCCCTGAGGAAAACACCGGCATCACCGTACACGGCTTGCCGTCGAACATCGGCGTGAGGCAGGCCCGGGCCGATTCCGTCACGCTCTCGTCGGATTCGCTGAACTTGTTGGCGAGCCCATTGACGTGCATGTGGTCGGCCCCGGCGAGGCGCCAGATTTTCTGCCAGGCGACATAGGACCAGCCGAGCGCAGGATGGCGCGAGAGGTAGCCCCATCCGTTCCGGTGCGCGTGAACGGCCAAGCGCGCGTGGCGCCCGAGCGCGATCATTCCGGCGACCCCGACCGAATTGAGACTCGCCATCACGCATGTGCCGCCGAGGCTCTCGACGAGGTCGTGGCGGCGGCGCATTTCATCGATCTCGCCGGTGAGGTTGAACGCGAACATGACTTTCCGGCCGCTGCGTTCGGCGTGACGGTCGATGACCCGCATCGCCGCGCGCACGCGCTCGCCGAACGGACACAAGGCGCCGTCCGACTGCAATTCGTCGTCCTTGATGAAGTCGATGCCGGCCGCGCACAACACATCCACGAGTTCCGCGGTCTGCCCAGGCGTGAAGCCGATCGAGGGCTTGACGATCGTGCCGATCAACGGCCGGCCGCGCACGCCGGTCAGTTTGCGCGTGCCCTCGACGCCGAATTTGGGGCCGGGATAGGCGGCCGCGAAGGCGTCCGGCAGCCGCATGTCGAGAATGCGCAAGCCCGAGAACTGCTTGAGCTCGAACAGATTGCCGGCGACGGTCGCCATCAGGTTGGGCAGCGAAGGCCCGATATTGTCGAGCGGCCAGGAAAGGGTCGCGCGCGCCGTCATGCGACGCGCGCCTTCGCGGGGAACGCCCGATCCGGGAAGGCTTGGGCCGTCCGCCTCGCCCAGAATCTTCACGCTTTCGACGCGGGCAGCCGAGCGGGCCTTGAGTTCCGGCGTTTCGCCGGGAACCGGAATGAAAGTTCCGGAGGACTGTTCGCCGGCCATTGCTTCGACAGCCTTACGCACGTCGTAGGCCGTTTCGATGAGGTAGTCGGCCTCGATGCGCTCGACGCTCATGGGCGCATTCTCCTCGGTTCGACAAGGTCGGCGGACCCAATCGAACGCCGACGCGAGTCGGTCGCCGAGCGGGCCTCGCCCGCGGTCCGCGCCGATGCGCCGCACAAGGGTTCGCTTGTTTCCCACGGTCTCCCTCTTTGGATACTCAGTATACCAGCATGGGAACGCAGACAACCCTTGGGCAAGACGGCGCCGCGTCAGGCGCGAAAGTTGTCCCGGTTGTAGAGATTGTTGGCGCGGTTCAGGTGGTCGGCCGTCAGTCTCGCGGCCTCGTCCGGTTCGCCGCGCTCGATGGCTTCCAGAATCTGGCGGTGCTCGGCGAGCGTGAGCTGTTCGAGACCCGGCTTGCGGACAAGGTCGAAATGAAATCGGGCAAGCCACGCAAACAGCGCCTGGCTCAGGTTGGCGAAGATCGGGTTGCCGGTGATGAGGGCGATGCGATGATGAAACCGGCCGTCGGCTTCGAGGAAGGCGTTCGAGTCGAGACGCGCCCGTTCCTGTTCCGCCAGGATCCGGCGCAGGTCTTCGACATCCTCCAGCGTGCGCTTTCGGGCCGCGATCCGCGCCATGGTCATTTCGAATGTGGCGCGCGCCTCCTTGAGATGATCCAGAGTGGCGGGCGAATTCACCAGCACATGGCGCATCGTCTCGCTCATCCCGGCGACCATGCGCTCGAACGAAGGCGCAGCGATCCTTGGCCTTTCTCCGTGATTGATCTCGATCAGCCCCATGCGCTTCAGGTTCTGCATGGCCTCGCGGATCGACGGGCGTCCCACCGCATAGCTCTGCATGAGCTCGCGCTCGGACGGAAGAGGGTCGCCCGGCCGCAGGTTCTCGGCTCTGATGACCTCCAGCAGGCGGTTCTGGACGAGTTCCGCCAGCTTCGGCCGCGTCAGCGGGTCCTGCTTCCTGAGCGACGCGTCGCCCTGCGTCTGGCTTCGCCCGGCCAAGGTTTCACAATCTCCGGCGCCGATGATCAGGGGCGGTTTCGCCGCCCCTCGATGGTCCGAGTTTCCGCCGCTGACAGGGCGGGGCGTCCCGCCCTGACGAGCTTGCCAACGCGGCAACTGGTATACTATGTATCCAACTCGCGCTCAAGCGTGATGAGCGCGTGTCCCGGGAGGAGCCAGATGAAATCCCCAGTAGCCTTACTCGCTGTACTTTTGCTTTCGTCCGCGGCCGCGCCGGCGATGGCGACGCCTCAAGCGCCCGTCGTTGCGCTGTCGAACGCCTATTTCGGGAACACCTGGCGCCACCAGATGGTCGAGGCGTTCGAGGCGGCGGCCAAACAGGCCAAGAGCGAGGGCAAGATCGCCGACTACATCGTCATGAACGGCGACGGCTCGGTCGCCCAGCAGAACAGCCAGATCGGCGAACTGATCCTCAAGAAGGTCGACGTGCTGCTCGTCGACGCCGCTTCCGAAACCGCGGTCAATGGCGTGATCGAGAAAGCGTGCAAGGCAGGCGTCATCGTGATCTCGTTCGATTCGATCGCCAATGCTCCATGCAACTATCAGCTCAATTTCGATTTCAAGGGCTACAAGGCGCAGCAGGCCGAAGCCGTCTTCAAGATGCTGCACGGCAAGGGCAATGTCATTCAGGTGCGCGGCGTCAAGGGATCGGCGCCCGACAACGACATGTATAACGCGCAGGTCTCGGTCCTGAAGAAATATCCGGACATCAAGGTTGTCGCCACGGTCTATGGTCAGGCGACCGCCTCGGTGGCGCAGTCGGCGATCGCCAACGTCCTTCCGAGCCTGCCGCACGTGGACGCGGTTCTCGGCCAGGGCGGCAGCGACGACGTGGGCATTGCGCAGGCTTTCACCCAATATGGCGACGGCTACGTCAACCACATGCCGATCATCGAGGGCGGCGGCGGAACGGACTTCGTCAAGTGGTGGGCGGCCGAGAACAAGAAAAACGGCTACCAGACGGTCTCGATGAATACGACGCCGGGAATCGGCGGCGCGGCGCTGTGGCTCGGCGTCTCGCTCATCGAAGGCGCCAAGGCGCCGAAACTGATGATCATGCCGGTCGCGACGGTCGATGCGAGCAATCTCGACGAGTACGCCAAGCTGCCTTCCGGCCAGATCATCAGCCCGACATATTCGCTCGACTGGGTCAAGCAGAACCTGCTGTCGAAATGAGGCGGGTGCTGTAGCGTGGAGGTTCGGGCGCCTGGCTCAAGGCGCCCGACGCCCTTCGCGCGGGAGGAGCCCTTGCCAGATCGCGGCGCCCGCGCGCCCGGACTCGTTGAACCGAACGAGATCGGGCCGCGAACCTGGCTGGTCGAGCTCACCGGGGTCACGAAGGCGTTCGGACCCACGCTCGCCAGCGCGGACATCGACTTTGCGGTGGCCGCCTCCGACGTGGTCGGCCTTGTCGGCGGCAACGGGGCTGGCAAGTCGACGCTGATGCGAATCCTGTGCGGGATGATCGCGCCGACGCTGGGGCGGGTCTCCTTTGACGGCGCCGAGGTTTCCTTCACCAATTACGACGCCGGCGCGGCGCAGCGGCGCGGCATCCGGATGGTCCATCAGGAATTGTCGCTGTGCGCGACGTTGACCGTCGCGGAAAACTTCTTCATCGAGGCCCCGCAGCACGGGAGCGCGAGGCCCGGCTGGCGCAATTTCTACCGCCGAGCGGCGCGCGCGGCGCTGGACGCCGTCTTCCCGGGCAACCGGATCGACGCCGATCAGCGCATCGACCGTCTGTCGATCGGCGAGCGGCAGATGGTCGAAATCGCGCGCGCGACCGCGACCCCCGGCGTGCGCCTGATCGTGCTGGACGAGCCCACCTCGGCGCTCGACCTCGAGCGCTCCCGGCAATTGCGCGACTACGTGCGCGAGCGCGCCCGCTCGGGCCTCGCGTTCATCTTCATCAGCCATAAGCTGCACGAAATCATGGACGTCGCCTCACGCGTCCTCGTGCTTCGCAATGGCCGCGTCGCCTGGCAGGGCGCGGCGTCGGGAGCCTCGGCCGGGAGGCTCGTCGAGCTGATGGGCGGCGAAGCCACGGCGATCCACCACCGAATTGAGCGCGAGGCGAGCGTCAGGGACGAGGTTGTGCGGGTCGGCGCCGCCTTTGTCGACGGCGGCGCGCCGGTCAGCTTCCGCCGTGGCGAGATCATCGGCCTCGCGGGCCTCGAAGGGCAAGGGCAGAAGGCCCTCTTGCGCGCGATCTACCAGAGAGAACGCGACTCGGCCGGCGTCGTGACCCGCGCTGCGCCCGCAAGCTTCGTGTCCGGCGACCGGCAGAAGGAGGGCGTATTTCCGCTGTGGAGCGTGCTCGCCAATGTGTCGATCGGCCGGGTCGGGCCTCGTCCTGCCCTTGGGCTCGTTTCCGACCGGAAGGAGCGCGAGGCGGCCAGGCCGGCCGCCGAGCGGATTCGGCTCGACCTTGCGCGATTCGATTCGCGCATCGGAGAGCTCAGCGGCGGCAATCAGCAGAAGGCCCTGGTGTCGCGGGCGGTGGCGGCGGAGACTTTGATCGTGCTGCTCGACGATCCGACCCGCGGGGTCGACATCGCCACCAAGCAGGATTTCTATCGCCTGTGCAGCGAGCTCGCCCGTGAGGGCCGCACCCTGATCTGGCACACCACCGAGGACGCCGAGCTGATCGCCTGCGACCGGGTGCTCGTCTTCGCCAACGGCAAGATCGTGCGCGAGCTGAGCGGCCCGGCTCTCACCGAGGAGGCGGTCGTCGCGGCCTCCTTCTCGCATCTCGCCGCAACCGGGCCGGAGCGAGGCGAAAGGAGAGGCGGCGAGAGACTTCGGCTGTTGGACCGGCTCGTCGACGCCGCGCCTCTCCTGGGCCTTGCTTTGGTTCTTGCGGTGATGATCGCCGCCAACCCGTCGGTGGCCTCCGTCTTCGGCATCGACCTCCTGCTCATGCCGGCGCTCTCGCTCGTCCTGGTGACGGAAGCGCAGATGTTCGTCGTCGGCGGCGCCGAGATCGACCTCGGGGTCGGAGCGTTCGCCGGTCTCGTCAGCGTTCTGAGCGCGACCCTGCTTTACGATCGTCCGGCCCTGGGGGCGCTCGCGATCGCCGCCGTCGTCGTCGCCTACGCGATGATCGGCGCGGTCATCCAGAGCCGCAAGATCCCGGCCATCGTCGTGACCCTCGGCGCGTCGTTCATCTGGTTGGGGATTGGCTATTCGATCCAGCCCACTCCCGGGGGCGCAAGCCCCGACTGGCTCAGCGCGCTGACCGGCTGGTCGATTCCCCACACGCCGACTTCGATTGTCCTGATCGGCGCCGTCGCGGCGGTCGGCGCGCTCCTTGATTGGGCGCCGCTCGGCGTCGCGCTCCGCGGCTTCGGCGCGAACCCGGCGGCAATGATCGCGTCGGGCTGGCCCGCGCTCCGCTATAGCGTGATCCGCTATCTGATCGCTGGATTGTTTTCCGCCGCGGCCGGATTGTCGCTGACGGCGATCAATTCCTCGAGCGACATCAACTCCGGCAATTCCTACACGCTGCTCAGCGTTGCGGCGGTGGTGATGGGAGGATGCGCGCTGACCGGCGGTATTGTGGCGCCCGTCGGCGCGGCGCTCGGAGCGGTGACGCTGGCGCTGATCGGCGCGCTGCTCGGCGCTCTCGGCGTCAGCAGCGATTTCAACGCCGCCGCTCAGGGCGCTGTCCTGATCGGGCTTTTGGGCATGCGTCATCTGGCGGATAAGAGCGGCGCCGAATGAACCCGCTGCGCAAATTCCTCGAGCTTGCCCATTCGCAGCGCTGGATCTGGTCGGCGCTGGCGGTGCTGATCTTTTGGGGCGCGCTCTCTGCGGTCACCGAGCGGTTCAGCGTGGCGAGCTTGTCGGGGATTCTTCTCTCGGCTTCGTACCTCACGATCGTCGGCGTCGGGCAGATGTTTGTCGTGACGACCGGTCGGGGCAATATCGACCTGTCGATTCCCTCCGTCGTCACGCTCAGCGCCTATGTGGCCCTGCTGACGATCGGCGGACGGGACGCAAACCTCGCCACGGGCGTTCTGGTCGCGCTTTGCCTCGGTTTCCTGGTCGGCGCCGTCAACGCCGCCTTGGTGATAGGCTTGAGGATTCCCGCCATCATCGCGACGCTAGCCACGGGCTATGTGCTGGCGACCGCCACGCTCCTGAGCAACCGCTCGATCCACGGGTTCGCCGTGAGCCCCTCCCTCAATTCCGTCGCAGCCGGCCGGTTGCTCGGGGCGCCGATCATGCTCCTGGTCTGTATCGCCCTGATCGCCCTGACGGAATTCATTCTGCGGCGGACCGTCTATGGACGGACCTTGAGCGCGGTCGGGCAGAACCGCGTCGCGGCCCGTCTCGCGGGAATCCCGGTGGAGCGGGTGGTCGCGGCCGCCTTCGTGATATCCGGCGTCCTGGCCTCGCTGATGGGACTGGTTCTCGGCGCCTATGTGGGCGGCGCGTTTCTTGAAATGGGGCAGCCCTACCTGCTGCAATCGGTTGCGGCGGTGGTGATCGGCGGAACCCTCATTTTCGGCGGCTCGGCCTCGGCCATCGGCGTCTTCTTCGCCAGCGTCCTTTTGATCCTGATGGTGACGCTGATGCAAATCATGCAGCTCCCGCCCGGCTCGCAGGACATGGTGCAGGGCGTCGTCGTCATTCTTGTGCTCGCTCTTGCCGGGCGCGAAGCCGTGCGGACGAGCGGCGCCCCCAAGGTCGGGGCCGCGCAATAGGAACCTCACCTCACGCGCCCCCGCTTGCGATCCGCGCCGCGCCAAGGACTTCCGGCAGGCGGCGGCGTCACCCGCGCCCCAATGCGATCCGCACGGCGCTGGTAAGAACCTCGGCGAGCCCCGGCGTCGTCGGCGACGGCGGGGCGGCCGGGTCGATCCAGTCGGCGGCGTCGACTTCGTCGCTCAAGCACGGCTCGCCGCGCGTCCACCTCGCCACGAACGAGGCGATGACGAAATGCCTCTTCACCCGGTTTCCCTCGTGCGCGATCGCTTCGACATGCCGGTTGAAGGCGAGGATCTCGGCCTCGATCCCGACCTCCTCCATGAGTTCTCGGGCGAGCGCCTGGGCGAGCGTCTCGCCCACCTCGACTCCACCGCCGGGAAGGCTGAAATGGCCGATCAGCGGCGCCCGCGCCCGGCGCACGATGAGGACGCGGCCTTGCCGGAATACCGCGGCCGAGACCGCGAGGATGGGGCGCGACGGATAGAGCCGGTCATTCATGGGCGGTCCTTCGTGAAGTCGGAGGCGCGCCGACCCGGAGCGCCGGCTGGCCTCCCGCCAGCGCCCGCGCTCCGGAGCGGAAAAGCAGATTTTGTGACAATCTCTTTACAAAAAACCAGAAGCCGTGCTACTTTTGTTTCATCGCCGGGATCGAACTCGCGCCTTGGAGCGCCGGAGAGGAGAAATGAGAGGCGGAAACCGCTTGAGACGCTTCGCAGACAATCTGAGACGCCGCGCGATTTCCTTTTATTTGAATCGGCCATAGCCCTTTGAAAAGTCACGATTCCGAAAAAAAGCGCTAGTAAACGCCAGCACTTTTACTACCGCTTATTCATATTTGCTTGCGTTTATTGGCGTCTTGTGGCGCCGAGGCCTGTCTTGCGCTCCGTTCACGGACAAAGCAGCCGCTTCTCCCAAGGGCCGCCCGGCGCCGCGCGTTTGAACTGCAGGCGCTCGTGCAATCGCGACGGCCGGTCGAGCCAGAACTCGATCTCCGAGGGCTCGAGGCGGTAGCCGCGCCAATAGTCCGGCCGCGGCACGCCGCCGGTTCCGAACCGCCGCTCGTAGGCCTCGACGGCCGCTTCGAGGTCGGCGCGGGAGGCAAGCGCCCGCGACTGCTGGCTCGCCCAGGCGCCGATCTGGCTCCCCCGCGGCCGGGAGCCGAAATAGGCGTCGCTTTCGGCCGCGCTCACCTGTGTCACGGCGCCGCGGAACCGGGCCTGGCGGCGCAGCGACTTCCAGTGGAAAAGCGCCGCCGCCCTTGGGCGCGCCTCGAGCTCGCGCCCCTTGGCGCTCTCGATATTGGTGTAGAACACGAGGCCCCTCTCGTCGGCCCCCTTGCACAGCACCATCCGCGCGTCGGGCAGACCGTCCGCATCGACGGTGGCGAGCGCCATCGCCTCCGGATCGTTGATCTCCGCCGCCCTTGCCTCGGCGAACCAAAGGCCGAACAGGGCGAACGGATCGTGAGCCTCGGTAAAGCCAGCCGTGTTCGAATCGTTCAAGATGCGGAGGCTCCTGGAGAGAAAGGGCCGGCGCCGACACTATCGCGGCCCGCGCCGGCCCGGCAACCGGCATGGGCGCCGCTCCCGCCCTTGCGCGCCGCCGGGCAAAGGGCCAAATGGGGAACGGAGACATTGGCCTTTGCGCTTCCTGAAGGCTGAGGCCGAAAGACGGGCTCATGACGCGCGATCCTTATGACGTTCTTGGCGTTCCGAAACATGCGAGCGCGGCGGAAATCAAATCCGCGTTTCGCAGGCTCGCCAAGCGATACCATCCCGACCAGAGCAAGGAAGCGAGAGCCAAGGAGCGCTTCGCCGAGGTCGGGTCAGCCTATGAAATCCTTGGCGACGAGAAGAAGCGCAAGGCCTTCGACCACGGCGAGATCGACGCGGAGGGCAAGCCGCGCGCGCCGCAATTCGAGGGTTTCGGTTTTGGGCGCTCCCCGGGAGGCGGCCGCGGCGACTTCCGCAATTTCGGCTTCGACTTCGGGAGCGGCGGGTTTTCGACCGAAAGCGGTTCGATCGACCCGGACATCCTGTCGGAACTGTTCGGGGCCGGTCGCGGCCGCGCCCGCGCGTCTCCGACCCGCGGAGAAGATATTGGCGTCCCGGCCGCGGTGCCCCTGGAGACGATCGCGCACGGCGGCTCGATCCGCGTCGCGCTGCCGACCGGGAAGACACTGGATGTCGCGGTCCCCATCGGCATCGAGGAAGGCAAGTCCATCCGGTTGCGCGGCCAGGGCCATCCGGGCGCCCGCGGCGGGTCGCCCGGCGACGTCCTGGTGACGATCCGCTACGCACCTCATCCGCTGTTCAGGGTGGAGGGGCGCGATCTCAGGATGGAATTGCCGATCACCCTCTATGAGGCCGTTTTGGGCGGGCGCGTAAGGGCGCCGACGCTCGGCGGCGAGGTCGAACTCTCCGTCGCTCCGGGCGCGAACGCCGGGCGCGTGCTCAGGCTCAGGGGCAAGGGTCTTCCTGCCAGCAGCGAGGCGGCGGCCGGCGATCTACTGGCGACGCTGCGGATCGTCCTGCCGAGCGAGCCCGACGCGGAACTGACCGCGCTCATGCGCAGGATGCGCGATCAAAAGCCTTACCAGCCTCACTAAGGCATGGTCTGAGCTTCCTCGACCGGAGAGGCGAACAGGGCGTTCGCGACCTTCATGAGTGACGGGGCGTCGAGGTCGCCGACGAGCGCGAATCCCTCGCCGCGCCACGTCCAGACGGCGGCGGCGCCGTCCGCCGCGAGAAGTTCCGGGGCTCTGGTTGCCGGCGCATCGAGAGACAGGATTAGCAACCCGAGAGGTCGCTCCTGCGCCTTGTAGACGAGAAAGGCCGCGGCCGCCCGCGGATAAGGAGCGATCCGCGCTCCGACCAGGCTGATCGCGGAAGGAGTCGCGGGGAGGGCGAGGGCAGGCATGAGCCGCGTCCTCAGCCACGCTTCCGCTTCGGCCCTGTCGCCCGTCGCCAGTTCAACCGGCGCAACGCCCGGACGGACGAATGCCCGGAAAGCCGCGACGCCGGCCTCGCCAAGTCCTTTGGCGGGGACCGCGGTCGCGGCCGGCGTCCAGACGCAGGCGAGGCAGAGGGACATTGCCGCAAGACCGAGCCGCCACAAAAGCGACGGCCGCAACGCGCCGGGCGCGCCGATTGTCGCGGACGAAAACGGAGCCTCCGCGACGGCGGGGCCCGCCAATCGCGCCGGCTCATCGCTCAAGGCCCTGCCGCCGGCCGGGGCCGGCCGCCGGCCTTTGATCAGGATTTCGTTGTGGCTGCGAACGGCGGCGATCGAAAAGGCCCTCGCGCCCTCGCCGTCGAAGGCCGCGCGGATCGCGCCGTTTTGGGTTCGCCACAGAGCGGCGCGGCGCGCGAGCGCCGGATCCTGCGCCATCCGCATTTCGAACGCCTGCCGCTCGTCGGGCTCGAGGCAGTCGTCGACGTAGGCGTGCAAGTCCGCGAGGCGCCAGGCCTCCATCGCTTCAAGGCTCCTTCAGATTTCCGTCACTTGACGACTCGCAAATGGGGGACCGTCCTCGGCCTCGCTCCCGCCGCGGCCGGCGAATGGGTCAACGCCGCAACGCGCTCGCGGGCCTTGGTCAGCCGCGCAATCAGCGTCGCCAGCGAGATATCGAGCGCCGACGCCGCTTCCCGGTGGGTGAAGCCGGCAAGGACGACGATCAGCAGGGCCTCTCTGAACTCCAAAGGCAGCATGCGGACCGCCGCCGCCACGCCGATTCCGCCAGCCGGCGCCTTGACCCGAGCGCTTTCCGCACTCTCGTCCCACGCCTGCTCTCCGTCGTCGAGGGTCAGGCGCCGAACATGCCGGCGGTGAAGGCGAACAAATTGGGCGAACGCGCGCAGGCGCGTATCGTCGCGAGCCCGCTCTGTATCGCGTCGGACGCCTGCGCCCACCGCTTCCAGCGAAGCCTGTCTGAACAGGCGATCGACCAGCCTCGCCGCGCAGGCCTGATCAAGCACAAACCTGTCGTCTCGCGCCAAAGCCACCCCGAATCGGCGCAAATCCGAGAGGTCAGCCAAACACTCGACCAGCGGCGGCACGACGGACACCGAGAGTTAACCCCGACAAGCGTTAACGCTGCTTAACAATGTAGCGTGAAGGCGCCCAGGTTCCAAGCACATGTATGAGCAGACTCACACATTTTGTGACGGTCGGCGAAAGGCTCGTCCTTCCCCTGCGCGGCGGGCGAGGTTAAGGGATGACTGTGCCTGGACGGCGTGACGGCCGTCGCCCGAACGAGCGAGGCCTTGATGGATGAAACCCTTTCAGCCGGCCTGACCGCGGGCGTCATGCGCGGCATGCGCGGGGTCGTCTTCGGCGTGGCGAACAACCGTTCGATCGCCTGGGGCATCGCCAGGGCCGCCCATGCGGCCGGGGCGGAACTCGCGTTCACGTTTCAGGGCGAGGCGCTGGAAAAGCGCGTCCGGCCGCTCGCGCAGGAACTGGGCGCGCATGTCCTTGGCCATTGCGACGTCACCGATGGCGGCTCGATCGATTCGGTGTTCGCGGAAGCCGGAGCCTTGTGGGGAAAGATAGACTTCATCGTCCATTGCATCGCCTTTTCCGACAAGGATCAGCTCACCGGCCGGTACATCGACACGACCGAGGACAACTTCACCAGATCCCTCGCCATCTCCTGCTACTCGTTCACGGCGCTTGCGCAGCGCGCCGAGAAGCTCATGACCAACGGCGGCGCGATGCTGACGCTGACCTATTACGGCGCGGAAAAATGGATGCCGCACTATAACGTGATGGGCGTCGCCAAGGCGGCGCTGGAGGCGAGCGTCCGCTATCTCGCCGCCGACCTCGGCGAGAAGGGGATTCGGGTCAATGCGATCTCCGCCGGCCCGATCAAGACCCTCGCCGCCTCCGGCATCGGCGACTTCCGCTACATCTTGCGGTGGAACGAATACAATTCGCCCCTGCGCCGCTCGGTCACGATCGAGGAGGTCGGCGACAGCGCGGTCTATCTCCTGTCGCCGATGTCCCGCGGGGTCACCGGCGAGATCGTCCACGTCGACGCCGGCTACCATGTCGTGGGCATGAAGAACCCGGCCGCCCCGGACCTGACGGTGGTCAAGGACTGAGGGCTCGCCTGATCGGTTCTCCTTGCCCGCGGGCCGGGGCGCCATTTGCGAGTCCGTTTTGAGCGATTCCAATGGCTTGCGGCGCCATTTCCGAGTCGCAGGGTCGCGCAACATCCGCCGCGCGAAGCCGCCATTGGTTTCGCACTCCTTGCGTTTTGGGCCGCGACGAGGCGGAAAGCCAGCAAAATCAACAGGGTTCATTTCGCCAAGCGAAACGAAGCGTTTCGCATCCCCGTCGTAAGTTCTTGAAATCATTGGGGGTGCGAAATGGACCATTTCGCGGAATTGTTTGTTTTCAATGGCTTGACCCCCATTTCACTTCGCGCGGAATTGCGAGCGCCGTTCCCGGCCCCATGAAACGGCGAGCCGGCCTTGCGGTTCAATTCTGAAAAACGGTAACAGGCCCGAGCCCGTCTGTCAAGAAAATGTCGATTTTTTTGGCCGGGCGCCTGCCCACGGGCCGGGCGCTTTCGCCGCCGGCGGGAACTGTCCAAACGAGACGACGGCGCCGAACGGCGATGGTGCTAGCTCTGCAAAATCTTACGCCTAGTGCCCCGGCTCATCGGCCGGTCAGGCAGCCGGAATCGACCCGGATCGGTCTTTTGAGATTGGTTTGAGGACTCAACCCGCTACATGCGATCATAGGCAAAGGGGGAGGCTAAAGCGGGCGGCGATAGGAGGCATTGGCGATGCGCCTAACTCGCAGAACGGTGGTGCAGGCTTCATTGCTCGGCGTAGCCGGAATGCTCAGCACAACGCCGACAACTGCGCAATCGCCACCGCCAGGGCCGACTCCCGCGGAACGCGAAAGGCTGGCGCACCTGGCCGCCGATCTTATGGACTGGTACGAAGCCCCAGGGCTTTCAGTCGCCATCGCGATAAAGGGAGAGCCGGTCTACGTCGAAGCCTTTGGTTTTGCGGACAAAGAGAGGCAAGAAACTCTCACAACGCAGCATCGCTTTAGAATCGCCAGCGTCACCAAACCGATTACTTCGGCAGGAATTCTACTGCTGATGCAAGGTGGCGGACTTCGCCTAAGTGACCATGTTTTCGGGCCAAATTCGATCCTGGGAGACGAATACAAAACGCCTCCCTACCGGCGGGATATTGAGAGGATTACTATTGAGCATTTGTTAACTCATACGTCAGGTGGATGGCCAAATGACCATGATGATCCAATGTTCAAAAATAAACAGATGAATCATCAGGAATTAATCAACTGGGCCTTGGAGGCCCAACCCCTACGGTGGGAGCCCGGATATCACTACGCCTATTCAAATTTTGGATATTGTTTGCTGGGTCGGGTAATCGAAAAAATCACGAATCAGACGTATGATCAGTATATTAAAAGCGCACTTCTGACTCCGTCTAGTGTTTCGAATATTCAAATCGCGGGCAATACGCTCGCAGAAAGGGCTGCAAACGAGGTTAAATACTATAGCCAGGTCGCCGGTCAGGACCCTTACGACTTAAACATAAAGAGAATGGATTCGCACGGAGGGTGGATCGCTGCGCCAATCGACCTTATCCGCTTTATCGCGGGCATCGACGGATCTAGGGGTAACCCGTTACTGAGCTCCGACACGCTCACGATCATGACGACTCCCTCCCAGTTGAATCCGGGTTACGCGAAAGGGCTTTTTGTCAATAGCGTCCGCAACTACTGGCACACGGGCTCGTTGCCGGGAACTGCAGCGCTGGCGGTTCGGACACATACCGGTTTTAGTTGGGCTGCCTTCGTAAATACACGAACAAAATTTGTGGATGTGCTCGACAGTCTGGATGCGCTGATGTGGCATATGGTGGGCAGCGTGG
>DATGHB010000402.1:0-3671 GCA_035308265.1 Roseiarcus sp. | reverse complement strand
TCGACCTCCTTGATCATGGTAGGTTCATCTTATGTTCTCTCTATGTTCGAGTCAAGGTCCGTCGACGGCCGGCGCTGTCCGAAACCGGAGGCTTGGTTAACGTAACGGAAGGCAGCTGTTCGGGCCGGGAGACCTCCTCCCGCGCGATTCGCTTTCCACGACCGGAATCGCTGGGTTACTCCGGATCAGGCTTTCGGCCGCCCCGCCTTGGCCGGCGCCTGGTCGAGCTCGGGATAGCGGCGGAAAACGCCCGATTCATTGAAGGGAATGCGCCGGTTCGAGGCGAGATAGGCAGAGACGTTCGGCAGCGCCGCCACCGACCCCGCCAGCGCCGCCTGCGCCGGATAGAGCCTGCCGGCGTCGGCGAACGCGTGCGGGAACGCATAAGCCAGGCCTGCCCAGACCTGGAACAGCGACAGATCGACAGTGGTGAGGTCGGGGCCAACTGCGTGGGCTGGTCCCGCCGGGTTGGCGGTGAGCACCCGTTCGAAATAGCCGAGATACTTCGGCGCCCGATGCTTCAGAAACGCGGCGGCGCGCGCCTTGGCCTCTTTTCTCTGGTCCTCGTAGTAAAGCTCGGTCGAGATCGGATGATGGGTGTCGTGAACTTCCGATACGAAATCGGTGATCGTGAGCTGGAGCCCATGGGCGAAGAGGCGGCCCGACTCGTCCTTCGGCGCAAGGGCGAGCTTGGGGCCAAGGTAGTTGAGAATGTTCGCCACATGCGAGACGACGACGGCGCCGTCGCGCAGGAACGGCGGCGCGAAGGGGGTTTGCGGAGCGCCGCCCTCGAGCATCGCGGTCAGCGCCTTCACCCCGCGCCCGGCCCCGCGCTCGCGGGCGACATCGACATAAGGCGCGCGCGCCGCCTCAAGCGCGAGGCGCACAAACTCGCCGCGCCCCTGGATCCCCGGCCAGTAGTAGAGTTCGTAGGGCATAGCCGTGTTCCTCCGTCCGGCGCGCCTCGCGTCTCAAGGCCGCATGCGGTCCGCGGCTTTGGCGTAGCGCCGCGCATAATCGAGAAGCTCGCCGTCCGTCGGATGGTCGGCGCTCTCCACGCCCTCGACATGTGCGCGGATCGCGGGATGTTTCTCGGCCAGGAATTTAGCGAAAAAGTCCTTCTCCTGCGCCGGGCCGACGATGAGGATCGCGCCGGCGTCGGCGATCGCCTTCGCCACATCCTCGAAGAACGGCTTGTTCTCCTCGGTCCGCTTGCCGTCCCGGGGCTCGCGGGCGTGAAGATCGCGGACCACGTGATCGCGGACGACTGACCCGTCCGCCTCGTCGACATTGAAATGAAAAACTCGCGCGCGCTTGTGATCGATCCAGACGACGGCGTGATAGTGACCCGGCATGGCGGCGCTCCCTGTCAACGATTGGCGCAACCCTATCGCGCCAGCTTCGGCTGAGCTATGTCGCGCTTCATGGGGAATGATGGCAAGGCAGAGCCGATGGGCGCCGCCCCGCCCGGCAAGGCGGCCTCCTACGAGATCGGCGAGGACGAAGCGGGCATGCGGCTCGACCGCTGGCTCCACCGCCGGTTTCCCGACGTCGCGAACTCGCACCTGATGCGGATCGTCCGCAAGGGGGAGGTGCGCGTCTCGGGCAAGCGGGCGGACGTTTCGACGAGGCTCGAGGCTGGCGGGAACGTGCGGGTGCCGCCGCTCAGGATCGCCGCGCAGCCCGGGCCGGCCGTCGCAGAGGCCGATCCCGGCGACCTCGAGGCGATCCACGCGATGACCCTCTACGAGGATCACGACGTCCTTGTCCTCAACAAGCCTTACGGCCTCGCCGTTCAGGGCGGCTCCGGGACTACGCGCCACATCGACGGCATGCTCGAGGCGCTCGCCGACAAGCAGGGCAATCGGCCCGTTCTCGTCCATCGGCTCGACCGCGACACGTCAGGCGTGCTGCTCATCGCCAAATCGCGAAAGATGGCGGCCGAGCTTGGCGAAACCTTCCGCTCGCGCCGGGCGAAGAAGATCTACTGGGCCTTGGTCGAGGGCGTGCCGAAACCGGCGCAGGGGCGCATCTCGATGTTTCTCGCCAAAGGCGAGGGCATGGGGGCGCGCGCCGCCAAACGGACCGGCAGGGCGGACCTCGAGCGGATGAGGGTCGCGAAGCATGGCGACCCGGACGCGCAGCATTCGCTGACCCTCTACGCCGTCGTCGACAAGGTCGCCCCGCGCCTGGCGTGGCTGTCGATGCGCCCTGTCACCGGCCGCACACACCAGTTGCGCGCCCACTGCGAGGCGATCGGCCATCCGATTGTCGGCGATCCGAAATACAATCGAAGGCCCCCGAACGATCCGGCGCGCGCCGACCCGTTGCGCGCCTTGCCTCCCGGGCTCGAGCCCAGGCTGCATCTTCTGGCGCGCCGCCTGATCCTGCCCCATCCGCGCGGCGGAATGATCGACGTGACGGCGCCGCTTCCGGAGCACATCAAGAAAAGCTTCGCCATGTTCGGTTTCGACGAGCGCGAGCGCGACCCGATCGAGGGCGCGCCCGATGAGTGAGCCGGGCGAAGCGCGGCGCGACCCGATCCGCGCCGCGCAGGCGCACATGCGGCCTGAGCCGGCGAGGCGCTTCTACAGAACCGCCGGGGTGACGGACGAGAGCGGGCGCTTCGTCTTGAGCCTCGACGGCCGCCCCGCGCGGACGCCGGGCCGCAACGCGCTCGCGGCGGCGAGCCGCGAACTGATGCTCAAGGTCGCGGCCGAGTGGGAGCGGCAGCGCGAAACCGTCGATCCGGCCGACATGCCGCTCACGCGGCTCATGAACTCGGCGATCGACGGAGTGGCGCGCACGATGGACGAAACCCGGGCCGACATCCTCCGCTACGCCGGCGCCGACCTCCTCTGCTATCGCGCGGGAGAGCCGGACACGCTGGTTGCCCGGCAGGCGCACGCCTTCGATCCCGTCTTGCGCTGGGCGGGGGAGTCGCTCGGCGCGCGCTTTCAGGTGACGGCCGGGATCGTGCACGTCGCGCAGCCGCCTGAGGCGCTCGCGGGCGTCGGCGCGGCGCTCGCGGCTCATGACGACCCGATCGCGCTAGCCGCGCTCAGCGCCATGACGACGCTGACGGGATCGGCGCTGCTCGCGCTCGCCGTCGCGGAGAATTTCCTGACGGCGGAAACCGCGTGGGAAGCGGCCCACATCGATGAGGACTTCGAAATCGAGCGCTGGGGCGAGGACGCGCAGGCCCTCGCGCGCCGCGCGGCGCGCAGGCGCGAGTTCGAGGCCGCGGCCGTCGTCGTGGCGGTCACACGCGGGCTCCAACGCGCTGGCCCATAGAGGCCAGAGCGGGATGATATGAGGATGTTCGTGAGGCTTGCCGCGCAGCGGTCTCGAGCGGAAGAAGCAATTTTTTCTAGTAAGGGACGCGGCGACTCACGATCGCGCCGCATGAAAAAACTGCGCCCTTATCCATTCCGGTATAGGAAAACTACCTAAACGGTGGTTTTACAAGACATTCTATTTCGCCTTTAGTCCGCCAGCGAAGATTCGCGCGAATCAGATCAGGCGACGCCTAAGCTGGAGGGCAGGCATGAGGAGCTATGTTCGCTTCCCGATCTATTTCCGTTTTGGCGACGCGCCCGCTTGGATGCGTGGACAATCGAAGTCCATCGCGCTGCTCGCCAACCTGCTAATCGCGTCCTTTTCGCTTGCAG
>DATGHB010000401.1:0-5597 GCA_035308265.1 Roseiarcus sp. | reverse complement strand
AGCTTAAGGTCGCCCCTCGAGCGGGCCGAGGCGGCGAGGCGCATCAGGCCATCGACGATCCAGGTCGCGCCGTGGCTGTATTGGCCGCCGTTCTCACGCACGCCCGGCGGGTAATCGGCGATCCGGCCCGGATAGGGCTGGGAGTGTTCGTAGAACGGCGTTTCCAGCAAGAGCACCCGGTTTGCCCGCTCGATCCCCTTCAGGCCGCCTTCGACCGCGGCGAGCGCGCGCTTGTCGTCGCAGGCGCCGGAGAAGGCGGCCCAGCCGGTGGTCATGGCGTTGCGCAAGTCGACCTCGAGTCCGTCGTCGGCGAAGTCGAGCAGGTAATGATCGCCGCGCCAGCCGGCTTCGAGCGCCTTGCGCTGGCCGGCCAGCGCCGCCTCGCAACGAGCGGCGAAGGTCTCGTCCGCCTTCATGCGGGCAAGGGGGATAAAGCCGGCAAGCACATTGGCGAGAAAGAAACCCATCCAGACGCTGGTCCCGATGTCGCGCCGGCCGAGCACGTCGATGCCGTCGTTCCAGTCGCCGGCGCGGAGCAGCGGCAGGCCGTTTGAGCCCAGATGATCGAGGGCGAAGCCGATGGCGAGCCGCGCATGCTCGTAAACGGTCGCGCTCTCGCGCGAGATGCGCGGAATGACGATCCAGGTCTCTTCATCAGCCGGCACGGCCTCGCCCTCGAGGAACGGCGTCGTCTCGTCGAGCAGGGTCTCATCGCCGCTCTCGCGCACATAGCGGGCGAGGACATAAGGCAGCCAGAGGTGCGGGTCGCTCGCCTTGGTCCGCTGGCCGAGCCCCGTTCCCCCGCCCGGCGCGCGATGCCACCACTTGAGCACGTCGCCTTCGCGGAACTGCTGGCTCGCGTGCAGCACGATCTGCGCCCTGGTCAGCCGCGGTTCGATGAGGATCAGCGGCAGCACGTCCTGCAACTGATCGCGAAAGCCGGTCGCGCCGCCAAGCTGGTTGGGGCCGACGCGGCCGAACAGCCGCGATGCGTAGAGCTGATAAGGCAGCCAGGTGTTGACCAGCCGGTCGAAGTCCGGCCGGTTGGATCGGACCTCGACCTTGCCGAGCCGCTGGCTCCAAGAGGCGCGGGTCGCGGCGAGCGCATCTTCGGCGCTCGCCACGCCGGCGCGCGCCGCGGCGGCAAGCGCCTCCGTCCGGCTCGCGGCCTCGCCGAAGGCGATGGCGATCTTTGCTTCACCGCCGGGCGCCAGCGCGATCTCCTTGCAAAAGGCGGCGACGCGCCGCCCGTCGTCCCGCGCGGCGCCGTCGCTTGCGCCGGTCTCGACCATCGCGGGGGTCACGATATTGCGTCCCGGCCCGCCGAAGAAGCGCGCGCGGACGGTCTCGGTCGCCGGCGCATCGAGGCTGGTCGCCGCGAAGGCAAAACCGCGCACGAAATCGTTGCGGGGGTTGTTGAACAGGAGAGTCGAGCCGACCGTCTCGTCCCAAATCTTGTCGACGCTCGCGCCCGGACTATCCTCGAGCGCGAGATCGAAGAAGGGGACGATACGCAGGCGCTTCGGCTTCGTTCCGCGATTGCGCAGGGTGAGCAGGCGCATGTCGCCCGAATAGTCCGGCGGCACGAAGACCACATATTCCGTTTCGAGATCGCCGCGCGCGCTTCTGAACGTCGCGACCCCTGGCTCGTAGACAGCCTCATAAGTCCCGTCCTCGCGCTGGAAGGGCGCAAACCCAGCGGCGTCGGTCTCGCCCGTGTCGAGGTCGCGCAAATAAACGACCTGCCCCGGCTGCACGGCGGTCACGCTGTCCATGCGGAAAGCGGAAAGGCCGTTCTGGCGGGCGTTGCCGAAGGCGGAAAAAATCTCGCATTCGTTGGAGACCATCGTCGCCATGCCGAGTTCGTTCGCCATCACATGCGCCCAAGGGCGCGGCGTGCGATGGGTGAGGCCGAGCCGCCTGCCGTCGGCCGAGAAGCCGAATGGCCATCGCGAGTGCAGCGCCGGGGAAGGCTCGACCGCGCGCGTTTCGTAGATGCGCCTCTGCAAATCCGGTTCGGGCAGAGGCTCGAGTCCCAGGCGCCTGGCGATCAGTTCGCCGGCCCACACTGCGTTGTCGGAGCGGCCTACGATAAACTCGGCCTCGGCCGTCGCGTCCGGCGCGAGCATCGTCTCGAGGGTGAAGCTCGCGGCAGGATCGAAGGGCCAGAGTTTGCCTTCGTCGTCGAGCTTGCGCCAGCGCCACCGCTCGCATCCGGTCGGCCTTGAGAGCGAGCCTTCGCCGATGAAGCGGATGCGCGAATCCTCATAGCCGACGAGCTCGGCGCCTATGCCTGGCTTAACGGCGAAAAACGAGGTTTCGCCGCGATCGGCGCGCGCCGAGCGCAACAGCCGGTTGCGCGCCAGGATGGCGTTGAGCGAGCGCACGAATATGGTCTCGACATGCATGCCGGCGAAATCGAGGTCCTTGGCATAAGCGCCGGTCTCGTGCCCTGCGATCTCGCAGAAGCTGGTCAAGCGCAGCCGCCGGGGACGGCTCGACGTGTTCCTGAGCCGAATGCGCCAGCTCAGGATCGCGCCCTCAGGATCCGGGGCGACCTCCATTCGCGCCTCGACCCCGTTCAGAGCGTTGACGATGGCGAGACAATTGAAGCCCGGCTCCTCGATCCGGTACTCGCCCGCCCGCCTCGCCGGCTCGAAGCCGATCGACCATGGCCTCTCGCCCTCCTCGTTCACGTAGAAGAAATGGCCGCGCGCCTGGATGGGATCGAGCGGACGGCGAAAGAGATCGATCGCGAAGCCGCCGCGCTCGGCGCCCATGACGAAGCCCGCGCCGCGGCCGTCGCGCATGATCTCGACGCCGACAGCGCCATTGTTGAAGGCGAAGCGATCGGGGCGGCGCGCAAGCTCGAGCGGCGCGCCGTCGAGCCAGGGACCCGGCGGTCCGGATTTTGCCCATTCCCGCGCCACCGCCGCGACGCCGGCTGCGGCCATGGCGGCGATCGCCGCGCCATAGGCGAAGCCGAGCGTCTTCACCGCATCGGGCATGGGGCCGCCGTGCGACAGCCTCTCGGCGCCTGTCCAGGCTTGGTCCCACTCTCCCCCGCGCGGGATGTAGAAGGGAATCAGCAGCGGCGCCCAGGTGCCGAAACGACGGATGCCGTCGGGAATGGCGCGGGTGCGCCCGTTGTGGCCGATGAATCGCGCCGCCGCCTCGTCGGCGCGGTCGCCGCCGAGGAAGGACAGATTGACCAGGGTCGCGACTCTCAGCCCCATATGGTCGAACCAGATGAGGATTCTGAGCCAGTCATAGGCGAGCAGGCCGAGGAAGATCGTCAGGCTGAACTGGCGGAAGCCGGTCGGACTCTGGGTCACGTCCGACCCGATGGCGACCGCCGATCGGATCGCGCCATCCTGGTTGTACCAGTTGGGATCCGGCGACTGGCGAAGGAACGAATTGATGATCGGCGCCATCCACAAGCCCCAGCGCAGGACGCGCACGCCCTGCTCGACCAGGCCCTCGATCCCGGTCGGGCTGAAGAGGGTCTTGATCGGCCGCATGCTCTTTTGCAGCGCTGCGTCGAGCAGCACGTAGTTGATCGAGAAGAGAGGCGCCGCGAGCGACCAGTTGATGACGCCGGCGACCGATTCCGCCCAGAACAGCCTGACCCCGCCCGCAACCTCGCCGAGATTGATCGCTCCATATTTGTTGAAGATCGGATAGGTGGTGAAGTCGCCGAGCCGGCGCCCGTCGAGGCGGTAATTGACGTCGGCGTAAGCCCAGAACTTGGCGATCACGACCTTGAGTTGGGGCGCGTCGAAATACCATCCGAGCGCGCCGGCGACGAGGCCGCCGAGCAGAAGCCCGAGCGCATAGAGGCGCCAGGTTTGCAGCTTCACCCGCTCGCCCCTCCAAACGGCCCACGCGTCGAAAAAGAGATCGACGCCGCCATAAGCGAGCGCGCCAATCGCGGCCATCGCCAGGAAGCGCGCTGCGCCATCGGAGGCGGAAAGATCGGCCCGGTACGCCAGCGCCAGGCCGAGGCCGACGACAGCGCCCCGCGCGAAGCCTCGCAGACTGCGGTAGGCGCGCTTGAGCCGGCCGAAGAACGGCGGCGTGCCGTCTGCGCTGCCGAGAATCGTCGCACCCAGCGGAAAGGCGAGCGCGCCGCCGAGCGGGCCGACGATGAGCGCAGCTTGATCGAGGATCAAGCCCGCGCCCGGCGCGCGCAGGATGAGGGCAGCAATGAGGATGAAGCCCATGAAGAGGGCGCCATAGATCGCGCCCTTGACGAATCCGGTCCGCCAATGGTCCCAGGCGGTCTCGATGCGCGGCGGGCGGGCGCCGAGCCAATCGAGGGTCACGCCGGTGAACAGATAGACGATCGCCCATAAGCCCGCCTGAGCGAGCGCCGCGCAAATGCTCGAGAACACAATCGCCAGCAACGGTTGAACCACCCATTGCGCCGCGTTGGCGATCAGAGGCGTGGCGGCGGCGACCGCGCCGCTCAGCGCAAACAGCCCATGCACGCGAGCCGATCGCGGCAGACGGTTGACGCTGATCAGGTTGATCAGCGTCAGGATCGCTTCGCCAATGAACCAGAGGATTAGCGCGCGCCCGATCGCAACTTGAACGGGAAACGTCAGCTTTGCTCCGCCTGTCACCGCCGCGCCGATCCCGGCCATGCGCCAGTCGGCGCCGACGGTGACGAGTAGGTTGAACAGGAAGGGGACCGCGATCAGGCTCAAAGACTCGATCAACCGAAGCGCGCGGGCGCCGCCGACAAGCGCCAGGATCGACCCGCCGACGTAAACGGTGAGCGCGATCGCCGCCCCGGGCGGATCGAAGCGCCAGACGTCCGCCCAGGACCCCGGCAGCTGCCAAAATCCGATCGAATCATTGCGATCGAAGGCGAAGATCGCGAAGGCCGCGGCGTCGAACGCAATCAGCGCCGGGAAGTACGGGCGCTCGACCCACGCCAAGCGCAGGAGCGCGAGCGCGCCGGCGCCCGCGAGGGCGGCTGCGATCGGCTCACTGAGCGCGACCGCGGCATAAAAGCCAAGCGCGAGCAGCGCCGCGGCGCCGAGCGACCAAAGGGCGGCGGGACGGAGCGCAAACGGGCGCGTAAGAGCGGAAGTCGTCTCCAATGCCTGCCTTCGCCTTTCGCCCTTCCCGATTGGCCTCGAGGCTTCCTCGCGGATTGCAAGCTGAGTCGCAAGTTCGCCGCCCGCTTGCGGGCCGCCCCATAGCCGCCCAATATGGCGGCTATGCGCTCTCAGGCGGCCCGAATTCGACGGCGCACCGCGCGCAATGACCGATCGAGGACCTGAATGATCATGCAACGCTGGATCGCGTTCGCGACCGCTGCCGCTCTCCTCGGCGCCGCCGCCGCTCAGGCGGCGGAACTTCCCTCACAGCACGGGCAAACCCACAAGACGAAAGAGACCCAGGCGGCCAAAACCTGCGATATCGCGGGCAACCCGGGCGTGCTGGCCGCGAACGGCGTCTGCGTCAGGCTCAGCGGCTATGTCTCCTCGCAGTTCAGCGCCGGGCAACTGAAGTAGGGGCCTAAGCCCTAAGCCTTGCCGGCGACATGCGGGCGGGGCTAAACGGCGCCATGAGAAAACCGCAGGCTG
>DATGHB010000400.1:0-2839 GCA_035308265.1 Roseiarcus sp. | reverse complement strand
CCGGGCGCCCTCGCGCGATTGTTCGGGGGCCTGCCGTTCGGAGCGTTCAAGACCGACGCGCCGGCCGCGAATCCGGGCGGGGCGCACTGATCGCCGCGGCGCCGGCGGTTTTGGCGCCGCTCTAGCCTTTTCAAGGGCTTGGGCGCCAAAACCTGTCACGATTTCACGATGCGACGGCCAACCTTGAGTCGGTTCGGAGGCGCTGCGCGCACCCCTCTCCGTTTCGCTAACGCTTCACAAGCGGAGATAGCCGTCAGCGTCCTCTATAAAAACACATATATATTATGTAGTCTATGAGCTCCCCCGCGACTGGAGGCGCCCGCGCCGCCTAGTCCCGCCGAACCGCCCAGGGCCCCGAGCCGGCGGCGGCGAAATAGAGAAACACGAAGCAGAACAGGACCGCCGGCTCGCCGTAATTCTTGGCCGGGAAAAAGCTCTGCGGGAAATGCGCGAGGAAATAGGCGGCAGCCATGAAGCCTGAGAGGATGAAGGCCGCGGGACGGGTGAAGAGCCCGATCGTGATCAAAAGGCCGCCGATCAGTTCCATCGTGCCGGTGAAGTGGAGCAATCCCGCCGGCATGTGGTCGATGAACGGCAGGCCGGCCGGGAAGCCCAGGAGCTTGCCGGTTCCGTGCTCGAGGAACAGAAGCCCGGTCACGATGCGCAAGAGCGAGAGCGTCTCGGGAGCGCGCAGGACGGCGCCCACGACGGGGATCGCGGTCCGGGAAGCAACATCGGTCATTTGGTCAGGCCTTTCAGAGTTGAGAAAGATGGCGCCGCCGCGCTTCGCCGCCTTCAGCGGGAGAGCTTGGCGGCGACCTTGGCGATGAGGTCGCCCCGGGCTCGAGCCTGGTCGGCTGGCGCTGGCCCTGCCCGCCGGCGATGGTGGTTGCGCCATAGGGCGCGCCGCCGACCTTCCCGACCAGGGCGCCGCTCGATAGAAAGGATCAGAGGATCTTCGCGATCTCGGCGAAGGAAAACCTCGGGCTGCGCGGGAACAGTTTTTCGTGGTCGCCGTAGCCGATATTGATGAGCACGTTCGACTTGACGTGGCCTTCCGGGAAGAACTCGGCGTCGACCTTCGCATTGTCGAAACCGGTCATCGGTCCGGTGTCGAGACCGACCGCGCGCAGCGCGATGATGAGATAGGCGACCTGCAGCGTGCCGTTCTGGAAGGCGGCGCGGGCGGCAAAGGCGGGGTTGCCGGAAAACCAGGACTTGGCGTCGGCGTGCGGGAACAGGAACGGCAGATGCTCGTAGAACTGTTCGTCGAAGGCGGTGATCGCCACGACCGGCGCGCTCATCGTCTTGTCGAGGTTGCCCGGTGAAAGCGCCGGCCGAAGCCGCTCCCTGGCCTCGCGCGACCGCAGGAACAGGACGCGCATCGGCGACTGATTGGCGCTGGTCGGCCCCATCTTGGCGAGGTCGACCGCCTTGACCAGCAGTTCGTCGGGGACCGGCCGGTCGAGAAATGCGTTGTGCGTTCGCGCTTCGGTAAATATCCGCGCCAGCGATGTGGCTTCGGCCGCTTTCTGCTCAGGAACGTGAATGGTCATGAATGCCGCCCTCGGGATGTTGCATCGCGTCAAATGTCGTTCCTCGGCTCAATCGTTGCAATTGGCCAAATTCTGCTAATATCCATCGCCGGAGGTGATGGATGATCGACTCGCTCACGCTCGACCAGATGCGGGTTCTGGTCGCGGTCGCCGATTCGGGAAGCTTTTCCGCCGCGGCGCGAAAGCTCGGGCGGGTGCAGTCCGCGATCAGCCAGTCGATCCAGACGCTCGAGACGACGCTCGGCCTCAGCCTGTTCGATCGCTCAGGCAAGACTCCGAGGCTCACCGACGGGGGGCGAGCGCTGGTCGGCGACGCCAGGGCGCTGATCGCAGGGGCGCAGGCCATCCGCGTCCGCGCCCAGAGCATGGCCGAAGATGTCGAGCCGGAGCTTACGCTTGCGGTCGATTCCATGTTCCCGATCCCGCTGCTGATGGAGAGCCTGAAGGCGCTGCGCCGCGCCTTTCCGCTTCTGCCCGCCTCCGTCTTCACCGAGGCGCTCGGCGGCGCCGAGCAGCGGCTTCGCGACGGCGCGGCCAAGCTCGCGATCTATACCATCGCGCCCTCGAGCCCCTGCGACCTGGCGAGCGAGTTCCTCACTCGCATCGCCATGTGGCCGGTAGTCGCGGCGGGCCATCCGCTCGCCGCCCTGCCCGAGCCGCTCGCTCGCGAGGCGCTCGAGCCGCATGTGCAACTCGTGCTGACCGACCGCACGCCGCTCACCCAGAATCTGTCAGGCGGGATCGTCAGCCGTCACCTGTGGCGGTTCGCGGATCTCGCCACCCGCCTCGATTTCCTGCTCGCCGGCTTCGGCTGGTGCAACATGCCCAGCCACATGGTCGCCGGCCATGTCGCGGCCGGCCGGCTGAAGAAGCTCGCGATCGCCAACCAGGAGGAGATCGCGCTGCCTCTCTATGTCGTACATGAGCGCGGCCGCGTTCCCGGCCGCGCCGGCCGCTGGCTGATCGCGGATTTGCGCGAGCGGATGAAAACATGCCCAGGCGCTCGCCATCCGGGCGAGGACCGGGTCGAGGCAGCCTGAGCCGCCGCTCGCCCGCTCCGCCAGCCTTCGGCCGGTCCCCGCTCCCCCGCTACGCGGGTGAGGAAAGGGCGGCGCCTATCCTCCCCTGCCGTGAAACGGCGGGGGAGGGGAACCATGCGAAGCATAGTGGAGGGGATGGCGAGAGCCGGTCGCCCGGGCCGTCGGTATTAGAGCTTCGGCTTGCGCAGCAGGGCCCCGAGCGCGAGCCTTGCTTCGTCGATCAGTCCTTCCTGGTACCGGTAG
>DATGHB010000399.1:0-2714 GCA_035308265.1 Roseiarcus sp. | reverse complement strand
GACGCGGATCAAAAAGTCTAGTAACTTAATCAACATAATATACAGGGCGTTTGAGCAGGGTTCCCGCATGCTGCATGCCATAGATCCGGCCTTCGCGGCTTCCGGGCTGGCCGTCGGGTTGCTGGTCGGGTTCACCGGAGTGGGAGGCGGCTCCCTGATGACGCCGCTTCTGGTGTTGGTCTTCGGAGTCCATCCGGCGACCGCTGTCGGCACAGATCTACTGTACGCAGGTCTCACCAAGATCAGCGGGTGCGCGGTGCACGCCTGGCACGGCTCGGTCGATTGGCGGATCACGCGGCGCCTGGCCTATGGGAGTGTGCCCGCTGCGCTCCTCTCGCTCCTCTTGCTCGCGCATTTCGGCTCATCCTCCAAGGCGAGCGGGGGAATCATCAGCACCACGCTCGGGATCGCGCTCATCATCACCGCTGTGACGCTTATTTTTCGCAAGGCGCTGCTCCTCCGCCTGACGCGTCTCATGGACGGCGCGAGCGAGCGGAGGATCGGCGCCCTTACGGTCGTGCTGGGCGTGGTTCTTGGCGTGCTGGTGACGATCTCGTCGGTCGGCGCGGGCGCCATCGGCGCAACGATTCTGCTGACGCTCTACCCGAGATCGCCAATCGTGCGCATCGTCGGCTCCGATATTGCGCACGCGGTTCCGTTGACGCTGATCGCCGGCGCCGGGCATTGGTGGCTCGGATCGGTCGACTTCCACATGCTCGTTTCCCTGCTGGTCGGCTCGATCCCGGGCATCGTCATTTCCAGCCATTTCGCCTCTCGCGTCCCGGACCGGATCCTGCGCCCGATCCTGGCGGGCACGCTCGCCGTCGTCGGCGGACGCCTCGCGTTCTAAAAAGCCCGTTTGGACTTGTCCCCCGCGTCGCGGCACTATGCCGGCCTGGTCCGGAGGCGGCGATGGCGGAAGAGGAAGCGCCGGCAATCGATGGGCTCCTCGAGACGTCGCTCTACGCGCGCGACCTTCAGCGCACCGCGGCGTTCTATCGCGACCTGTTCGGACTGAAGACCCTCGTCGATTCGCCGCGCCTGGTCGCCTTCGAGATCGCGCGCCGCAGCGTCCTGCTCGTGTTTCAGGCCGGCGCGACCGAAGAGGACGTCGTCGACGCGCATGGGCGGATTCCGGGGCACGACGGCAGGGGGCGCCTGCATCTTGCGTTCTCCGTTCAAGCGCGGGATCTCGACGCCTGGCGCGAGCGGCTCGCCGAGCGCGGCGTGGACATTGCCGGCGAATATCGCTGGCCGCGCGGCGGCGTGAGCCTCTACATGCGCGACCCCGACGGCGCCCTGGTGGAGCTGGCGACGCCCGGCCTCTGGTGGTGAGGCAGCACACGCGCCGGAAGGGAGATCACTGTGGCAGTTGGCGCAAGTCCGCGAGCACAAGCGCGAGCGGGTCAGGATGGATGTGGACCGGCCCCGTGAAAGGGTGATCGATGGAGATGATCACGACCAGACCCATGGTGACGAGAATCGACAGCACGCCGGTCATCGACACCTGCGCCACCGGATTCTCGCTGCCAAAGAAGAGGGTGAAGCCCACGGTCAGGAGCGCGCCTAGAAACAGGGCGATCCAAATGACGTTGGGCACAAGGCCGGTGGCGAGCTGCAGCCGTGTGCGCCGCGCCGCCGTAACGTTGTCGAGTTGCCGGAAGATTTCCGTCATGTCCGCCGTCGTTCTCGTTCCGCCGCGATTGAGCGCAATCGCCGCTCCGTAAAGGGAATCGAGCGCCTGCTCCGTCGCGGCGCTTTCCGCCTCCCGCCCCATTGCTGGCCAATCGTCTTCGATCGCCGCGCTGAGGTAGTTGGCGAGAGCGCGCCGGAGGGCGAGCGCCTCGGGCTCCTTACCGGCGGCATAGTGATTGATAGCCGCGGTCGCGCCAGCCTCCGCCGCCACAGCTGCATCGGCGTCGCTGAATTTTTCCCACACGACGATGACCGTGAAAGCGAGGAGCACGGCATAGATGACGCCCACGGTCGCGAATTTGAAGCCGGCGATCTCGTTGTTCTTCACCAGTTTGTCGACGCCAGCCCACTTGCGAATCAGGACCTGCGCGACCATCGCCAATGCGGTAGGAATCACGACGATCAAGGTGATGAGAAGCCAGAGTGGGAGGCTCGACAGGGCATATGACACTTCGGTCTCCATCGCTCGGAATCGGACCCCTTCGTTTCGAACATCAGCAATGCGGATCCCAAGACGCAGTGTCCATCGCCGCGAGTCGCCCGCCTGCGCCGGTCGGCCACCTCCCCGTTCGCCAGAAGCCCGGGGAGAATGATCGTTCAGACCGCTCAAACGCCTTCTGCATCATGGCGTCTTTTGGCATGATTCTCGTCGCGGCAGCGATTCGCCGCCCCAATACGAGATCGAAGGCTGAGCCTTGACCTCCTCCGGCTACTTCCTCGACGTCGAGGCCTCGGCGCTCGGCACGCCTTGGCGCCCGCGCCTCGACGCGACAGGGGAACTGCGTGCGCTGGCGATTGCGCAAATCGGCGGGCATGACGAACTGATCGCCCGCGTCCTGGCCGGGCGCGGCGTCTCCCCGGATGCGGTCGAACGCCATCTTGCGCCGAGCTTCCGCGATCTGATGCCGGACCCCTTTTGCCTCCGCGACATGGAGGCGGCGACCGAGCGTTTGCGCACGGCGGTCATGGCTCGCGAGCGGATCGCGATCTTCGGCGACTATGACGTGGACGGGGCCTCG
>DATGHB010000398.1:0-2084 GCA_035308265.1 Roseiarcus sp. | reverse complement strand
GATCCTGACCCCCTCGATCTCGATTGCGACCCGGAAGTCGATCACTCTTCCGCGCGGGCCCTGGTCCTGCGCATACAAGCCGCGCGAGAAGGTCGGAAAGCCGAGGGCCTCGATGCCGCCTGCGTCGCGGACGAAGCCGTTCAGCACCGCGCCGGCGGCGCCGAGATAGCGGGCGCGCGTCGACATGAGCTCGCCCCAGAAGGCGTAGCGAAGCGAGCCGCCGGTCGCGACATAGACCTCGCCCGGGCGAAGGTCGTCGAGCGCCTCCAGCATCAGGCCGAACGGCTGCGCGCCGGCTACGCGGGAGTCCTCGTCGTAGATGTCCGCCTCGAGGACCGGCATGGCGCGGCCGACCACCTTCATGTCGGCCCGGAGCGGCCCGATCGCCTGCGGCAGGAACTGGCGCC
This sequence comes from Roseiarcus sp., assembly GCA_035308265.1. Taxonomy (GTDB): domain Bacteria; phylum Pseudomonadota; class Alphaproteobacteria; order Rhizobiales; family Beijerinckiaceae; genus Roseiarcus. The sequence continues at coordinate 1,677 of DATGHB010000398.1, read as the reverse complement.
GCCGCCCCATCCTGTCGAGCACGTCGCCGACGACCGCCGTGAACAGCTTGTCGCGCAGGTTGGCGAACAGGACGTCCTCCGCAATTCCAGGCATGTGCGCTCCTGACATCTACTGTCTTTCCAGTTCCTCGCGCAGGATATCCAGCCCCAGCCACTCGTCCTCGGCGCCGGAAAGCGCGTCGCGCAATTCTCCGTAAATCCTGGTCGCGTCCGTGAACGCGGCGGGCTCCCGGGCCGGAAAATCGGCGTCCGCGAGCCTGCGCTCCAGCTCGTCAAGGTCGGCGCGCAGCTTTTCCATTCGCTCCGGCAGCGCTTCCAACGCCCGCCGTTCGTTGAAGGAGAGCTTGCGCTTTGGCGTGACCCTCTCAGGGGGCGGCCTGTCAGGCTTTTCGGCAGCCGCCGGGGGGACGAGCGCGCCGGCCAGCCCATAGCCGCGCTGGGCGACCATGTCGGAATAGCCGCCGGCATATTCGACCCAGCGCCCGCCTCCCTCGGCGACAATGACCGAGGTCGCGACGCGATCGAGAAAATCGCGATCGTGGCTGGCCAGAAGGATCGTGCCGGCATAGTCGCTCAGCAATTCCTGCAGGAGATCGAGGGTCTCGATGTCGAGGTCGTTGGTCGGCTCATCGAGAATCATCAGGCTGGATGGCCTCGCCAAGGCTCTCGCCAGCATCAGGCGTCCGCGCTCGCCCCCGGACAACTTGCCGATCGGCGTCCGCGCCTGCTCAGGCGGGAACAGGAACTCGCGCATGTAGCCTAGAACATGACGCCGCTCCCCGTTGATCGTCACATATTCGCTGCCCTCGCCGGTCAGCGCGTCGACCAGCGTGGTCATGGGCTCGAGCGAGGCGCGCCCCTGGTCGAGCGCGGCCATCGCGACATTGGCGCCAAGCCGAACCGAGCCGGAATCGGGCTCGAGCGCCCCGGTCAGGAGGCCCAAGAGGGTGGTCTTGCCGGCGCCGTTGGCGCCGACGATTCCGATCCGGTCGCGGCGCATGACGCGGAGCGAGAAATCGCGCACGATGAAAAGCCCGTCATAGGCCTTGCCGATCCGCTCGGCCTCGATCACCAGCGCGCTCGACGCCTTGGCATCCTGCGCCGCCATGGCCGCGCCGACGGCTCGCCGCGCCTCGCGCCGCTCGCGCCGGAGATCGGCAAGCTCATCCACGCGCCGCATGTTGCGCTTGCGCCGCGCGGTCACGCCGTAGCGCATCCAGTGCTCCTCGCTGGCAATCCTGCGGTCGAGCTTGTGGCGCTCGGTCTCCTCCTCTTCGAGCTTCGCATCGCGCCAAGCCTCGAAGGCGCCGAAACCCCGGTCGAGACGCCGCGTCGAGCCGCGATCGAGCCAGACCGTGGCGGTGGTCAAGTCGGCGAGCAGCCTTTTGTCGTGGCTGATCAGCGCCAGCGCGGACCGGCTGGACGCGAGGCGGGACTCAAGCCATTCGATGGCGATGAGATCGAGGTGATTGGTCGGCTCGTCGAGCAGCAGGATGTCCGGTTCCTGGCTCAATGCCCTGACGAGCGCCGCCCGGCGGCCTTCGCCCCCGGACAGGCGGACGGGATCGGCGGCCGGGTCGAGCCCCAGTTCGGCCATCATCGCTCGCGCCGCATAGGGGTCGTCCCATTCGCCAAGGCCCGCGAGCACATAGTCGAGCATGTTTGCGAAGCCGGACA
>DATGHB010000397.1:0-8530 GCA_035308265.1 Roseiarcus sp. | reverse complement strand
CCGCGCCGCGCTGGTGACCTACATCATGGCCGGCGACCCGGACGCTGAGACCTCGTCGGCGCTGCTCGCCGCCTTGCCCGCGGCGGGGGCGGACATTGTCGAACTCGGCATGCCGTTCAGCGACCCAATCGCGGACGGTCCCGCGATTCAGGCCGCGGGACGCCGAGCGCTGGAAGCGGGGCAAACCCTGCGCGCGACGCTGAGGATGGCCAAACAGTTCCGCGCCGGAGATCCGGACACGCCGCTCATTCTGATGGGCTATTTCAACCCCATATATGTCTACGGCGTCGAATCGTTTCTGAGCGACGCGAAGGCCGCGGGCGTCGACGGGTTGATCATCGTCGATTGTCCGCCCGAGGAGGATGACGAGATTTGCCTGCCCGCGCGCCGCGCCGGGCTCGCCTATGTCCGGCTGGTCGCGCCGACGACAAGCGAAGCCCGCCTCTCCGCGATTTTGGGAAACGCGACCGGCTTCGTTTATTTCGTCTCGATCACCGGGGTCACCGGCGCCGCCGCGGCGGACGCGGGACAGGTCGCCGAAGGCGTGGCGCGCCTGAGGCGCAAGACGGACCTGCCGGTCGTCGTCGGCTTCGGGGTGAAGAACGCCGAGAGCGCGCGGACGATGGCGGAGAAAGCCGACGGTGTGGCGGTCGGCACGGCCGTCGTCGAGGCGATCCGGCTTTCGCTCGACGGCGCAGCGCCAAGCGCCTCGACCGTGGCCGCCACGACCGAAGTCGTCAGGAAACTCGCTCGGGGCGTGCGCGCGGCGGCGAGGCCGGCTCGTCCGGCGTTTGCGGATGAAATGAGGCAAGGCCGCGCATGAACTGGATCTCGAATGTCGTGCCGCCCAAGATTCGCTCCTTTTTGCGCCGCGACACGCCCGAAAATCTTTGGGTCAAGTGTCCGGAGAGCGGGGAGCTGGTCTTCCACAAGGACCTGGAAGCCAATCTCATGGTCGTGCCGGGATCGGGCTATCACATGCCGATTACCCCCAAGGCGCGCCTCGCCTCGCTCTTCGACAATGGCGTCTACGAGGAATTCGCCACTCCCGAAACGCCGACCGATCCCCTGAAATTTCGCGACATCAAACGCTATTCGGACCGGTTGAAGGAGAACCGCGCCAAAGCGGGAACCGCCGACGCGGTCACGGTCGCATCCGGCAAGCTCGAGGGGCAGGATGTCATTGTCGGGGTCCAGGACTTCGCGTTCCAGGGCGGAACCCTGGGGCTCGCGGCCGGCGAAGCGATCGTCTCAGGCATGCTCACGGCGGTCGAGCGGGCGGCGCCGTTCCTCATTTTCACCACCTCGGGCGGCGCGCGCATGCAGGAGGGCATGTTCGCGCTGGCGCAAATGGTTCGCACGACGATCGCGGTCCGGCGTCTGCGCGCCGCCAGGCTCCCCTATATCGTGATCCTGACCAACCCGACCACCGGCGGAGTGACCGCCTCCTATGCGATGCTCGGCGATGTGCAGATCGCCGAGCCCGGCGCGGTGATCGGTTTCGCCGGCGCGCGGGTGATCGAGCAGACGATCCGCGAGCGCCTGCCGGAGGGCTTCCAGCGGGCCGAATATTTGCGCGCCCATGGAATGATCGACATGGTTGTGCCGCGGCCCCAGCAGCGCGAGACCCTTGCGCGTCTGTGCCGGCTCCTGACCCGCGCCCCCGCGGCGGAAGCGGCCTGAGCCAAGATCAGCCCTGGGCGATCATGGCCCGGCCAGAAGGTAATTCTCGATCAGATAGGCGATGCCCCGCGTCCACGATTTGTCGGTGTTGCCGCGAATGTCGACGCTGTGGATGAACGTCAGCCTGCGGGTCTTGACGTCGCCCATATAGACATTGAGGTTGAGGATCAGGTCCGAGACTTTCTGGACCACGATCCATGCCGCGTCATCGGCGCCGACCTCCTTGCCGTAATCGAACGCGCAGCCGCCGCAAGAACCGATGACCGGGCCGGCGGCGATTTTCGCTGAGAGATCGGCGGGTATGGACAGAAACCGATAGCGGCCCGAGTCTTCGAGCCTGGTTTTGAAAAGGGCTTCGATCGACTTGAGGCGCGCGCGCTCGGCGTCGGTCGTCGGCTCCAGATCCGCGTGATCGTTCAGGAATTGAACGGTGAGCAAGGCGACGGTCCTGACCGGGGCGGGTGAGGCGGCCGCCGTCGCGCGGGCGCCAGCGGCGACGAATCCGAGGATGAGGAACGCCACGGCTATCAACCGCGCGCAGGCCCCCGCAAACAGACTTCCGCGCCGGCCGCGGCCCGCAGCGGCCGCGCTTCGACAAGCGGTTTCGGCTCCGCAACCCGTCATCGGCTCCACCTTCCCGGCGCATTTTATCGCGCACTGGCTTGTCTTCGCTGCTCTTGCCTCGGGCTTGTCCGCCGGCCCGGGTCGTCGCAGTATAAGCCGAAGTCCGAAGCTGTCCGGTCGTTGCGTCTGGACGCCGCCGGGGAGGCTCGCCCATGCGTGCAAGGTTCGCGCGTTCGCTCGTCGGCGCCTCGTTGATCGCAGCCGGGCTTGCCGGCTGGGCTGCCGTCGCGTCCGCGCAGATTCCGGGCGGCACGATCAAGATCGGGGTGCTCAGCGACTTCTCCGGCCCATTCGCCGACCAGGTCGGCAAGGGGTCGCTCATCGGGGCCCAGCTGGCGGCCGAGGACTTCGCCAAGGAGGCGGGCGGCCTCAAGGTCGTGATCGTTTCCGCCGATCATCAGAACAAGCCCGACATCGGGGTCGCGATCGCGCGGCGATGGCTGGACCAGGAGGGTGTCGACGCGATCGTCGACCTCGCCAATTCCGGCGTCGGTCTCGCCGTCAACACCCTCATGCGCGAGAAGAATCGCGCGATGCTCGCCTCCGCCACCGCGACTTCCGACCTGACCGGAAAATTCTGTCAACCGACCACGGTTCAATGGGCCCTCGACACCTGGGCGCTCGGCTCCGCCCTCGGTCGGACGATCACGCAGACGGGCGGTTCGACCTGGTACTTCATCAGCTTCGAGTACGCCCTCGGCAAGGCCTTGCAGCGCGACGCGACCGAAGCGATCCAAAAGGCGGGCGGCTCGGTGCTGGGCTCGGTCTCGCATCCGCTCGGGACAACCGATTTCGGCTCCTACCTCCTGCAGGCGCAAGCGTCGGGCGCCAAGGTGCTCGCGCTCGCCGACACCGGCGCCGACGCCATCAACGCGATCCGCCAGGCGGGGCAGTTCCACATCGTCGGGCCCGATACGCGGCTCGCGGCGCTGTTCCTGCAGATCACCGATATCAATGCGCTCGGACTCGACGCTGCGCAGGGCCTGATCCTGTCTGAAGCGTTCTATTGGGATCTCAACGATTCGACCCGCGCATTCAGCAAGCGTTTCGCCGCTCGCATGGGCGGCAGAATGCCGACCGAAGACCAGGCGGCGGCCTATTCGGCGACGCTCGCCTATCTGCGCGCCGCAAGGAGCGCGGGAACCATCGAAGGCGACCGGGTGCTGGCCGAGATGAAGCGGTCGCCGATTGACGATCCGCTGTTCGGCCATGTCGTGGTCCGCGCCGACGGGCGCGCCACGCATGCGATGTATGTGTTCAAGGTCAAAACGCCTGAGCAATCGAAGAGCCGGTACGACCTCTACGACCTGATCGAAACGATCCCGCCCGAGGCGGCCTTCCGGCCGCTCGACCAGGGCGGCTGCCCGCTGGTGAAGTGAGCGGATGCCAAGCGATCGGAGGAACTCATGGCCGAGGAATCGAAAGAGCGAGCTTACGAACCGGACGAGATCGAGGCGAGGCTCAAGCGCGAGCTTCCCCACTGGCGCTATGAGAACGGCTGGATCAGGCGCCGCTATCGCACCGCGAGCTGGAAGGGGACGCTGATGGTGATCAACGCCGTCGGCCACCTGGCGGAGGCCGCCTGGCATCATCCGGATATCGCCGCCTCCTATGCGTGGGTCGAGGTCAAGCTGCAAACCCACACCGCCAAGGGGATCACCGACAAGGACTTCGAGCTCGCCCGAAAGATCGAGGAGTTCGTCTCCTGGCGTCCCGATAAGGAGGGAGCGCTCGAAGGGACCCCGGCCGGCGACCAGCGGTTCGCCTATATCAAATACGACGACAAGTGATCCGGCTCGCGCGGCCGGGGCGCGAATCGTTGATTGCCGGGCCGTGATCGGCGATCGCCGCGACGCCTTTCTCAGGTTGATCGGGGTGAAACCGGTCATCATGGGCGTTCTCAACGTAACGCCGGACTCGTTTTCCGACGGCGGACGCTTTCAATCGCCGGGCGCCGCCCTTGCGCAGGCCAAGAAACTTGTCGCCGACGGCGCCGACATCATCGACGTCGGCGCCGAATCGACGCGGCCGGGCTCGACCCCGGTTCCGCTCGAAGAGGAGTGGCGGCGCCTCGAGCCGCTGCTCAAGCCGCTTCTGGCTGAGGTCGCCGCGCCAGTTTCGATCGACACCACTAAGGCCGAAATCGCGCGTCGTGCGATCGCCCTGGGTGTCGCGGTCATCAACGATGTCTGGGGACTGCAAAGGGATCCGGCGATGGCCGATGTGGCGGCCGAGACCGGCGCGGCGTTGGTGATCATGCACAATCGCGAAACCATCGATCGCGACCTCGACATTCAATCCGATCTCTGGCGCTTCTTCGACCGCTCGCTCGAGCTCGCCGATCGCGCCGGCGTCTTGCGTGCGCGCATCCTGCTCGATCCTGGAGTAGGCTTCGGCAAGACAAGGGCGCAGAATCTTAGGGCGCTCGCCTTGATCGGGCGCTTGCGCGCGGCCTTCGATCTTCCGATCCTGATCGGCGTCTCGCGCAAGCGGCTGATGAGCGAACCGTCCGGCGGCGCCGGCGTCGACGAAGAGCTGGCCGGAACGCTGGCGGCCAATCTCGCCGCGCGCGCGCGCGGCGCCTCCGTTTTCCGTGTTCATGACGCCGCCGGCCACGCCGCCGCGTTCGCGGTGTTCGAGGCGATCGCGCGAGCCGGTTGAGCCGCTGGGTTCACCCCGGCTGGCGCAGCCCCTCGATTCGCGCCGCGACTGCTTGCGCCTCCTCGCCGGTCATCGCCGCGCGCGGGTTCTTGACCCGGATCTCGGCCACCACATGCGATGGCCGCGCCGAAAGCACGAAGATCCGGTCGGCAAGCGCAATCGCCTCGTCGACGTCGTGGGTGACGAGCACCGTGATCATGCGCCGGCTTTCGACCAGCCTTATGAGGTCCCCGTGCAGTTGCCGGGCGAGCGGCGCGTCGAGCGACACGAACGGCTCGTCGAGCAAAAGGAGGGTCGGGCGAACCGCGAACGCCCGCGCGAGCGCGGCGCGTCGCGCGAGACCGACCGAGAGTTCGCCGGGGAAATGGGTGCGATGCTCCAAGAGGCCGAGCGCGGCGAACAAGGCCGTGACCTCCGCTTCGCTCGCGTCCGGCGCGGCGAGGCGCACATTGTCTCCGACGCTGCGCCACGGCAAAAGCCGCGGCTCCTGAAACACCATGCCCACCCGGCCATCCGCAGGCAGATGGACCGAGCCCTCGAAATTGCGATCGAGGCCGGCGAGAATGCGCATCAGCGTCGACTTGCCGCAGCCGGACGGGCCGATGAGCGCGCCCGTCTCGCCTTCCTCGAGCACGAAGGACAGATCGGCGATGACCGGCACGCCCTGGCCCGAAGCGGTCCGGAAGGATTTCTTCGTGACGCGCGCTTCAAGCCGCTGCGCGCGGTCGCCAACGCGAGACATGACGTTCAAAGGGTTGCACCGCAAGGGTTTCGATGATCAGCATGATCGCCGTGAAGGGCAGGGCGTAGGCGAGCAGAAGCGGCACGTCGAACAACTGGAAAGCGGTGTTGATCTCGAACCCCACGCCGTTCGGCCTGCCCATGAGCTCGACCACCAGCACGATCTTCCACACCAGCGAGAGGCCGGCGCGGGTGGCGGCGGCGAAATAGGGCGCGAGCTGGGGCGCAACGACGTGGGCGAGCCGCTTTTGCCGCGGAAACCCGAACACCCGCGCCATTTCGTCGAGCCTTGCGTCGAGCGCGCGCACGCCCTCGCGGATGGTGACAACGGTCACCGGCAGCTTGTTGAGCGCGACGGCCCCGATCGCCGCCGCTTCGTTGAGGCCCCCCCAGATATAGGCGAGGACGATGATGACCAGCGCCGGCAGGTTCAGGAGCACAATGATCCATGGGTCGGCCGCGCGATCGATGAGGGCGTTGCGGCCCATCGCATAGCCGATCGCCGATCCGACCGCCATCGCGAGCAGGAACGCCGCGGCGACGCGGGCGAGCGTGGCCCCGAGCGCGGCGAACAGCGCTCCCGACGCGGCCTCGGACTCCATGGTCGCGAACACCGCCATCGGCCCTGGAAGCAGCCGCGGATCGCCGAAATGGGCGGCGAGCTGCCACAGGCCAATGAGCGCGGCGAGCGAGAGGAGACGCAGCGCCACGCGTTATTCGCTCGCCGCGGGATCGTAGAAGAGGCTCGTGTCGAGTTCCTTCGCTTCCCCCACCAGCTCCTTACCCCCGATCTCCGCGATCCGCCGATAGAGGATCGCAGCGTCCGCGGCCTCCTCGGCCACGGTCCGCTTCGGCACGCCGTCGAGATAGCGCTCCCGGTAGACGGCGAGCGCCGCGTCGTCTTTCAGGCGGAGCCGCGCCTTGATCGGCGCCCAGGCGGCCGGATCCTCGCCCAGGATCTTGCGCGCCTCGGCGGCCGCGGCGAAAAAGCGTTTGAGAGCGTCCTTGTGCGAAGCCGCGAAGGCCTCCTTGAACACATAGCCGGTCATTGCGACCGGGCCGGTCGCGCCGAGCGCCTTCTCGACCTCGGCCATCTCGATTGCGCGACGGAAGCCGCGCCCTTCGAGATCGGCGGCGAAATTCCAGTATTCGAGCGCCGTCTCGGTCTCTCCTTGAGCGAACTTCTCGGCGATGAGCGGCGGCGCCCCGTATGTGGGCCGCGCGTCCTTGGCGAGGTCATGGCCCCCAGCGAGCGCGGCCGCGCGCAGAAGGATCCAGCTCTTGTCGAGCGGGCCGCCGGCGACGCCGATCGATCGGCCGGCGAGATCGGCGATCTTATGAACCGGCGAATCCTTCGGCGCCATCACCGCGCCGAGCGCAGTCGAATAGGGCGTGAACAGGAGCTTGTCGCCGAGCGAACGTTCGCGCGCCGCCCAAAGCCAGTCCTCGACCACCAGGTCGGCGCTGCCGCCCTCGATCGCGATCTTGCCGGCTTCGGTGGAGGCGAGCTCGGTAATCTCAAGGTCCAGGTTGGCGGCCTTGTCGAGCCCGCGCGCCTTGATCACGCCGATTTCCCAGGACGCGGTTCCTGTCTTCTGGAGGGCGATGCGCAGGCGATCGGCGGCCTCGGCGCCGGGGGCCAGATGCACGCTCGCGAGGAAGGCGAAGCCGACAACGAGCAGGCGTTTGATCATCTCACGTTTCCCTGGCGCTCGCCTCACCCGCCGCGTCGCATCAGCATGCCGCGCGCCGGATCATAGGCGATCACAGCGCCGCCGAGGAACGCCGCCGTGCAGCCGGCGACGACCGCGAGCGACAGCCAATCGACCTGCTGGTAGAAGGCGAAGCGGACGAGTTCGACCGAATAGGTGAAGGGATTGAGCCGGCAGACGGTCGCGAGCCACGGGCTTCCCTCCTGAACGCGCCACAGCGGGTAGAGGGCGGAGGAGGCGAAGAACATCGGGAAAATGACGAAGTTCATGACGCCCGCGAAATTCTCGAGCTGCTTGATGACCGACGACAAGAGCATGCCGAGCGCGCCAAGCATGAGGCCGCTGAGCGCCAGCGCCGGCAGCACCGTCAGGTAGCCCCACCATGTCGGCGGCTCGATCTCCCAGAAATAGGCGACGACGAGGAAGCCATAGACTTGCAGGATCGAAACGGCGACGCCCGCGATCAGCTTCGAGGTCAGCAGGAACCAGCGCGGCGCCGGGCTGACCAGGAGCATGCGCATGCTGCCCATTTCGCGGTCGTAGACCATCGATAGCGAGGATTGCATGCCGTTGAAGAGCTGGATCATCGCGATGAGGCCAGGCGTGATGTAGACCTCATAGAGGACATAGGTGTCGTAGGGAGGCATGATCGACACGCCGAGCGTCTGACGAAAGCCGGCGGCGAAAATGAACAGCCAGACCATCGGGCGCACCAGCGCGGAGATGAAGCGCTCCCGCTGGTGAAGGAAACGCAGGCCCTCCCGCCACACGATGCCGTAGAGGCAGATCAGGCGCTGCGCCCAGCCGAACGGCCGCTCGTTCTCGAGGACAGCCTGGCTCACCATTCGCCTCCTTCCCAGCCGCCGCCGGTCAATGACGTGAACGCCTCGCCGATCGAACCCGCGCCCGCCGCAACGACGATGGATTTGGACGAGCCGTCTGCGAGCACCCGCCCCTGATGCAGCACGGTCACATGATCGTCGTAGCGAATCTCGTCGACGAGATGGGTCGCCCAAAGGACGCCTATTCCTTCGTCAGCGACGAGGGTCCGTACGACCGCGAGGATCCCCGCCCGCGACTTGACGTCAAGCCCCGCGGTCGGCTCATCG
>DATGHB010000396.1:0-2513 GCA_035308265.1 Roseiarcus sp. | reverse complement strand
TCCCGCCGCCCGCGCTTGCCGCGGCCATCCGCCGCGGCTAGAACCCGCACGATGCGCCCCTCGCTCCTCGATCCGCTGTTCGCGCCGGCCAGCGCCCTGCCGGGGATCGGGCCGAAGAACGCCAGGCTCTTCGACCGCCTGCTCGACAGGCCTCAGGGCGCGCGGGTCATCGACGTCCTGTTCCACCTGCCGCAGGCGACGGTCGACCGGCGCGCGCGCCCCAAGATCCGCGACGCCGTCCCAGGCTCGATCGTCACCATCGAGGCGAAGGTGACCGAGCATCGCGAGCCAGGCCGGCGCTCGCGCGCGCCGTTCAAGGTGCTGGTCGAGGACGACACCGGAGACGTCGAACTGGTGTTCTTCCTCGCCAATCACGACTGGGTGCGCTCGCGCCTGCCGATCGGCGTGACCCGCTGGATTTCGGGCAAGCTCGAGCTGTGGGACGGCCTCCGCCAGATGGTTCATCCCGACCGGGTGATGACCGCGGAAGAGCTCGAGCGGCTGTCTTCGATCGAGCCGGTCTACGGCCTGACCGAGGGTCTCTATCAGCGCGTCGTCGCCCGCGCCGCCGAGGGCGCGCTCAAGCGGCTGCCGAAGCTGCCGGAATGGGTCAGCGCGGAGACCCGGCGCGAGCTGAAACTTCCGGGCCTCGCCGAGGCGCTCGCCGCAATGCACCGTCCAGGCGACCCAGGCGACATCGATCCGGCGAGCCCCGCGGCGACGCGGCTCGCGTACGACGAACTCCTCGCCAACCAGCTCGCGCTCCTGCTGATGCGGGCGCGCATGCGCGTCATCCCTGGCCGCGCGCACGCCGGCGAAGGCGCCCTCGCCCGCCGCATCGAGGCCGCGCTGCCGTTCTCCCTCACCCGCGCGCAAAGACAGGCGGTCGAGGAGATCCGGGCCGATCTCAGGGCCGAGAAGCGCATGCTGAGATTGCTCCAGGGCGACGTCGGATCGGGCAAGACCGTCGTTGCGCTGATCGCGATGGCCGACGTGGTCGAGGCCGGCCGGCAGGCGGCGATGATGGCGCCGACCGAGATTCTCGCCCGTCAGCATTACGAGCGCTTGGCGCCCATGGCGGAAAGCGTGGGCCTGCGCATCGCGCTCCTGACCGGGCGCGACAAGGCCGCCGCCCGCCGCGCTTCCCTCGCCGCATTGGCGGATGGGACGATCGACGTCGCGGTTGGCACCCACGCCTTGTTTCAGGAGGGCGTCGCATTCGCCGATCTCGGGCTCGCGGTGGTCGACGAGCAACATCGGTTCGGCGTGCGCCAGCGGCTCGCGCTCGCCTCCAAAGGCGCGGCCGTCGATCTCCTGGCAATGACGGCAACCCCGATCCCGCGTTCGCTCGTCCTCGCCTATTTCGGCGACATGGATGTCTCCGCCTTGCGTGAGAAGCCGCCGGGACGGAAGCCCATCGACACCCGCGTCATCCCGATCGAACGGCTCGACGAGGTGACAGCCCGCCTTTCGCAAGCTCTCGCGTCGGGCGCGCGCGCCTACTGGATTTGTCCGCTGGTCGAGGAGAGCGAGACACTCGACGTCGCCGCGGCCGAGGAGCGCGCGGAAGCGCTTGCCGCGATCTTCGGCGATGCGGTCGGACTCGCGCACGGGCAAATGACCGGCCCCGAGCGCGACGCCGCGATGGAGCGCTTCGAGCGCGGGGAGACGAAGATCCTGGTCGCCACAACGGTGGTCGAGGTCGGCATCGACGTGCCGGAGGCGACGATCATGCTCGTCGAGCACGCCGAACGCTTCGGGCTTGCGCAACTGCATCAGCTGCGGGGGCGGGTCGGGCGCGGCGCGGACCGCTCGGCGTGCCTGCTGCTCTACAAGGGGCCGCTCAACGATGCCGCGCGGGCGCGGCTCGAGATCCTGCGCGAGACCGAGGACGGCTTCCGCATCGCGGAAGAGGACCTCAAGCTGCGCGGCGAGGGCGACGTGCTCGGCGCTCGCCAAGCCGGCGCGCCCGGCTTTCGCTTCGCCCAGCTCGATATCCATGCCGGCCTCCTCGCGCGGGCGCGCGCCGAGGCCGAAGCCGCGCTGAAAGTCGACGAGCGGCTTGCGGGCGAAGCGAACCGCGGCTTGAGGCTCATGCTCTACCTGTTCGAGCGCGACGAAGCCGCCCGGCTGATCGAAGCCGGATGAACGGCTGTTAAGGAAGCGGCAGGCTTGCGATCACATCGCGGTGAGACGCGCTTCGATGTCATGAATGTGAACGTCGTCCGCACAAGCGCCCACTATAAAGCCACAGTGTGCAGCGACAGCCTTCGGCGACCGCGCGGAGGAGTCGCCCATTGCGTCTGGTTGGAACCGATTGAGGAGTGGCGCCGTTCTTGCGTCGAGGCCTATGAGATGAAGGCAAACCGCGTCCGCGACATCGACTTCTGGCGGGGCGCCGTGCTGATTGCGATCCTGATCGATCACATTCCCGGCAATCCGCTCGAACATTGGACTCCGAGGAACTTCGGCCTTTCGGACAGCGCCGAGGCGTTCGTCTTCCTGTCCGGCCT
>DATGHB010000395.1:0-4279 GCA_035308265.1 Roseiarcus sp. | reverse complement strand
TGAATTGACCACGGCTCTTGCGCGCATCCGCGACAGCTTCGTGATCGCCCGCAACACGGCCATAACCTTCAAGGGCAAGCCGATCGACGCCAAGGCGATCGGCAAGGATCTCAGCGTGCGCTATGTTCTCGAAGGCTCGGTGCAGCAGAGCGGCGATCGGATGAGGGTCAACGCCCAGCTCATCGACGCCGGCAGCGGCGCGCACCTTTGGGCAGAACAATTCGACACGCCGCGCGCCGATCTGTTGCAGATGCAGGACGCGATCGTCGCGCATCTGGCTCACGCGATGGACTTTCAGCTCATCCAGGCCGAGGGCGCACGCGTCAACCGGACGCCCGCGGCCAATCGCGACGCGGAGGACTTGGCTTTCCAATGCGACGCGGGCTTTTGGAAGACCGGATGGATCGGCAAGGAGGCGGATGCCGCATACGCGCTCTGCGAACAAGCGCTCACCATCGATCCCAACAATGTCCGCGCCCTGAGGGTATTGGGGGTCAAGTTCCTCGCGCCGGTGTTGCGTGGCCTTTCCGGCGACCCTAGAAGCGACCTCGAGCGAGCGGACGAATTGGTGTCCAAGGCGCTCGCCCTCGATCCAGATGGGCCTCTCAATCACGCCATGAAGGGCAACATTCTTCGGACCCAGGGGCGCGCCGAGGAAGCCGTCGCCGAACACGAGCGCGCGCTCGCCCTCGACCCGTCCAGCCTGATGGCCGTCGTTAGCCTGGGCTTCGACTACGCAATGCTCGGGCAATTCGACAAAGGCCTCGAATACTTCGACAAGGCGATTCTGTTGAGCCCGCACGATCCGTTCCTCGCCCAGTTCTATGGCGGCAAGGCGTTCGCCAATTTCGGGCTCAAGCGTTACGACCAGGCGATTGATTGGGCTCGCCAGGCAATCGCGATCAATCCGGAAAAGGGGGTCCCGTTTCATGCGTGCCTTGTGGCGGCGCTCTCCTTGGCCGGTCACGAAACGCAAGCGCGCGAGGCGCTCAAGCGCTACCTCGCCCTGGCCTCCACTGGGCCGCTCAAGACGATCGCGGCATGGAAAGTGTACTTCTCCGCACAGGGCGGCGATCCACCCCGCGTCGAGATGACCGAACGGATCTACGACGGCCTGCGCAAGGCGGGGATGCCGGAGGGGGACGCGAAGTCCAATTGAAAGGGCGGCGCGCGTAGGGGAGGGGTCGCATGAACATCTATTACATCCGCGAATTCTGGTTCGATGATTTTTACGACGGCAGCGGCAACGTTCAGCGCGCCTTCATCACCTGGACCGATTTCAACCAGCAGAACGTCAAGGTGACGGCGCAACTCAATGTCTTCGGGCCGGGCGCGCATATCGAGGTCGACGGCAATACGATCACCGGCGACGTCGGCTACGCCGCGGTCGGGATCAAATGGTACGAGTTCATCGACGGTCAGGGCAATTTCCAGCACGTCGACAACAGCTATTTCGTCCCGCACGCGACGATCATGAAATGCGTCGGCATCCAGCTGGAACTGGCGTTCAACCGGGCCTGGGCCGGCGCGACCGGCGCGATCTATTATTTCACCGACTGACGGGAGAAAGGCGATGCGCATCGGATCGGCCGGCGGCCCCGGCGAACAGCGGACGCACCAGAGCACCCATGTCATCTACGACGCGCGCTCGGGCCGCATCGTCGCAACCCATCACCTCATCGGCGCCGCTCGGGCGCCGGAGCATCGGGTGAGCGAGCTCGTCAAGGACGCGCATGAGTCGTCGCGCGTTCCTCTCGATCATCTCGCGGTCCTGACTGATCCCGATGTTCCGCCCGGCGAGGGCGAGGTGAGGGTGGATCATGGGGCGAAACGGCTGACACGCTCCGGCGCCGCGCCGCCGAAGCGGATCAGGCCTTGAGCGCCGCCTGATCGGCGATCCGCCCGAGGCTCTCCTCGCGCCCGACGACCGCGAGCACGTCGAAGACGCCCGGCGAGGTCGAGCGGCCGGTCAGCGCCGCGCGCAGCGGCTGCGCGACCGCGCCGAGCTTGGCGCTCCTCTCCTCGGCATAGGCGCGCACGACAGCCTCGGTGCTCGCCGTGGTCCACTCCGCGAGAGCGGTCAGGCGCGGCAGAAGGGCCGTGAGGTGGGTGCGCCCGCCGCGGGCGAGAATGTCCTCGGCTTTCGCATCCATGGCTAGCGGCCGCGTGGCGAACAGGAAGCCCGCGCCGTCGAGGAGTTCGACCAGCGTCTTGGCGCGCTCCTTCAGGCCAGGAATCGCGGCGCGAAGCTGGGCGCGCTTCTTTTCGTCGAGCTTGCCCGCGATGTCCGGGCCGTGCGGCAAATAGGGCAGGGCGCCGATGAGCGCCTCGAACAAAGCCTCGTCGCTCGAGGCGCGCATGTAATGGCCGTTGACGTTCTCGAGCTTGGCGTAATCGAAGCGCGAGGGCGAGCGGCCGACCGCCGAAAGGTCGAATGCGGCGATCAGCTCCTCCGTGGAGAAGAACTCCTTGTCGCCGTGGCTCCAGCCGAGCCGCGCCAGATAATTGCGCAGAGCGGCGGGCAGGTAGCCCATGGCGCGATAGGCGTCGACGCCGAGCGCGCCGTGGCGCTTGGAGAGCTTGGCGCCGTCGGCCCCATGAATGAGCGGGATATGGGCCATCACCGGAATATCCCAGCCGAGCGCCTGGTAGATCTGGGTCTGGCGCGCGGCGTTGGTCAGGTGGTCGTCGCCGCGAATGATGTGCGTCACCCCCATGTCGTGATCGTCGACCACGACCGCGAGCATGTAGGTGGGATTGCCGTCGGAGCGTAAGAGCACGAGGTCGTCGAGGTCCTTGTTGGCGAACACGACCTTGCCCTGCACCATGTCGTCGATGATCGTCTCGCCGTCTTGGCTGGCGCGGAGCCGGATCACCGGCTTGACGCCGGGAGGCGCCTCGGAGGGATCGCGGTCACGCCAGCGGCCGTCGTAGCGCATCGGCTTGCCCTCGAGACGCGCCTTCTCGCGCATCGCCTCGAGTTCCTGCTGGCTCGCGTAGCAGCGGTAGGCGCCGCCCGAGGCGATGAGCTGATAGGCCGCCTCGCGGTGCCGCTCGACGCGTTGAAACTGGCTGATCGCTTCGCCGTCCCAGTCGAGGCCGAGCCATTTGAGCCCGTCGAGGATGGCGTCCACCGCCGCCTGGGTGGAACGTTCGCGGTCGGTGTCCTCGATGCGCAGCAGGAACTTGCCGTCCGTGTGCCTGGCGTAGAGCCAGTTGAACAAAGCCGTGCGCGCGCCCCCGATGTGCAGGAAGCCGGTCGGCGAGGGCGCGAAACGGGTGATGACGTCGGACATGGCGCGCGCTCTAGCAGAAGCGGGCGCCCCGGCAAAGACGCGGGATGCGCTCCGCGGCGGGCTGCAGCCGCGTCCGCCTCAGGTCAGCTTCTTCCTGGCCTGCGCCTCGGCCTTGTCGACGAACGCCTCGGCCGACCAGTTGTCCTTGAGCGCCTGACGCATCAAGTCTTGCTGGCTCTGGGGCGCCATGCCGCCGATCGGCGGGTCGCGGTCGAGATTGGTCGGGAAGGCGTAGCCTTCCGCGCAAGCCGCGACGGCGTTGTCGGCCTCGGCGGCCGTCACCGCATTGTCGTTGAGGAGGCCTTTGAGCGCGGGATAGAGCCTGAGACTCATCTTGAGCCGGTCGACGCTCTCCATCGCCCGTCCGAAAGCGGATGAGACTTGCAGGAGGTTGGCGATTCGGCGGACGTCCTTCGACCGGTTCGTCCCGGCGGCATGGAACAGCGCGGGATTGAAAAACACCGCGTCGCCCTTGGCGAGCGGCAATTGCACGTGATGGGCCTCGAAATAGTCGCGGAACTCGGCGCGGCCCGTCGCCATGTAGCCCGGCAGGTAGCTCTGCGAGAACGGCAGGTAGAGCGTGGGCCCCGTTTCGAGCGGCATGTCGCAATGGGCGATTGCGCCTTGCAGCGTCAGCACGGGCGAGAGACGGTGCACGTGGGCGGGAAAACGCTCGATCGCCTGGGGCGATTGAAAGCCGAGATGGTAGTCGCGATGTGGGACCTGGGCCGCCCCGCCGGGATTGACGACATTGAGCTGGGAGGTGATCTGATAGGCGGGGCCGAGCCAAGCTTCGCTCACAAGCGCAATGACCGCATTGCCGTAATAGGCCGCGAACGCCGCGGGATCCCGCAGGCAGAGCTTCTCGAGCGCGTTCCAGATGCGATCGTTCGCGCCAGGCTTGGCGAAATGGTCGCCGCCGCCGACGTTGCTTAAGCGCTCTTCCTCGATGATCGCCCAGAAATGATCGTTGGTCCTGTCGA
>DATGHB010000394.1:0-2160 GCA_035308265.1 Roseiarcus sp. | reverse complement strand
TAACTCGGATCCGAAACGTCCGTCGGCTGCACGCCGCCCTCGCCTTCCGTCCGTCCCCGAGATGCGTACCCGACCGAATCCATGATCACGCGAGCCTTCGGACAAAACCTTTAAGATCGGGTTGGGGAGGCGACAAAACGTCGTGAACTCACGTAGTCCATCGCCATTTTCGCGTCAACTAAGCGCCTTTTTAGCCGAAAAACGCTCAAATCGGCCCTCGAATCCTCGGCCAGGTGTCCGCGAGCCGGTAGCCCGCCGGCCACGGATCGGCCGGATCCAGCATATACTGGTTAATCCCGGTAATCCAGCCCCGCCCGGAAATAACCGGGATGATCGCCGGCCTCCCGCCAACCCTGGCCAAGCGGGCGATGCGGCAGACGAATTCCGAGCCGATGATCGAGCGCGCGCGATAGACGTCGCCCTCTTTCATCAGCCCTCGCGCGCTCAACGCCGCCATGCGGGCTGAGCAGCCGGTCCCGGTCGGGGAGCGGTCGATCTTGCCGGGGCGGACGACGCAGGCGTGCGCGCTTCGAAGCTCGTTTCCCTCGCGTGTCAGCGGCCCGGTGAAGAGACAGAAGGAGATGTGATCCCAGCCGCTCCTCTCGGGATGGGAGAAGCCGATCTGATCGTTGGCGGCGGCGATGATCCGGACGCCAGTCTCGGCGAGGTCGCGGGCTTCGTCGGGCTTCATCGCGAAGCCGAGCGCTTGCGCATCGACGATGACGAAACTGTCGCCGCCGTAAGCCGTATCGACCGTAAGCGGGCCCAGGCCCGCTACTTCGAGCGGCGCGTCCAGCCGGTCGGCGAACGAGGGCACGTTCTCGATCGTGATGCGCTCGGCCTTGCCGTCGCGACATTCGGCGGCGACCGCGATGAGGCCGCCGGGCGCCTCGAGGGTGAAGCGCGTCTCGGGCTCGCGCATCGGCAGGATGCCGGCGTCGAGCAGCACGGTCGCGACGCAGATGGCGTTCGAGCCGGACATCGGCGGCGTGTCCTCGGGCTCCATGATGATGAAGCCCATCGCGGCCTTCGGGTCCTTGGCCGGCACAAGAAGATTGACATGTCGGAAGACGCCGCCGCGCGGCTCGTTCAGGAGAAAATTCCGCAACGCTCCATCCTTGGCGATGAAACGCGACTGCTCCCACAAGGTTCCGCCCGGCGGGGGAGGGACTCCGCCGACGATGACGTCTCCGACCTCGCCCTCGGCGTGGCAGCTAACAACATGGATGATTTTGGACGCGCGCATCCGCGGCTTATTGCGGTGCGCCTGCGGCCGCGGAGACGGCGGTCGATCGCGCCGCGCGCTCGCGCTCGACGCGCTCCGTCACGTCGCGCGCGACTGCCACCGCGCCCTCCGCGACGCTGTCGCGGACGACGAGCGCGAAAGTCATTTCGACATAGAGCTTGCGCCCGCTCTTGTGCAGCGCGCGGGTGAGGGTGGGCTTGCCTTCGAGCTTCAGCGCGCCGCTCTTCATCGCCGCATCGAAGCCGCGCCAGTGTGGACCACGCAGATGCTCGGGGACGATGAGATCGAGCGACTGGCCCAGCGCGTCGGCGGCGGAAAAGCCGAACAGAGCCTCCGCGGCGCGATTGAAGCGGCGGATCGTTCCTGTCTGGTCGGCGAAGATCACCGCATCGCCCGCGGAATCGACAATCCGCTCCGCAAGGCTCAAGCCGTCATCCAACCCGTCGTCTCCCAGAACCGTTCGCCCCTTATGCCGGCCCAGCGGGGCGGGTCAGCATCGGCGCATAGACGATCAGAAATGCGGCGAAAGCGAGAATCCACGCCCCGGCGGCCGCGTCCATCAGCGGCAGGGCGAAGTCCGGCAGGAACGCCATCGCAAGACGCAGGACGAGCGCGGCGACAACGCAAAAGTAAGCGAACCGCGTGCCCCGCGAGGCGACGAGCGCCCGCCCGCTGTGCCCGAGCGTCGCCCTGGTCATCATCGCCAGCGTCATCACCCCGATCGCGCCGATCGCCCACACATGCACGCCGGCCGCGTAAGGAATCCGCGACGGCCACAGCGCCGCGGCGCCGGCCGCGAGGAATCCCGCCGCGGCGAAGAAGAAGCCCGCATGGAGCACGAGCACCAGCGCGTCGCGGCGCGCGGCCAAGCCCCGCCAACGCGAGAGGCGCCAGAGATTGCCCGCGCCCGCGGC
>DATGHB010000393.1:0-3675 GCA_035308265.1 Roseiarcus sp. | reverse complement strand
GGCCGCGGACGGCTCATCTTCGCCCTCGACGCGACCATGAGTCGGCAACCGACCTGGGACCTCGCCCAATCCCTGCAGGCGAAAATGTTCGAGGCGGCGGCGTCGCTGGGCGGCCTCGACGTGCAACTCGTTTACTTCCGGGGCCTGAACGAATGCCGGGCGTCGAGTTTCGTCTCGGGCGGGCAGGGGCTGAAACAGCTGATGAGCCGCATCGACGTGCGCGGCGGATCGACCCAGATCGCGAGAGTTCTCGCCCATGCGCGCAATGAAGCGAAGCAAGCCAAGGTCGGCGCGCTCATCTTCATCGGCGACGCCATGGAGGAGAATCCGGACACGCTCGCTTCGCTCGCCGGCGAGCTCGCGCTGCTTGGCGTCAAGGCGTTCATGTTCCAGGAGGGTCACGATCCGGAGGCAAGACGGACGTTCGGGGAAATCGCCCGCCTGACCGGCGGGGCCTATGGGGCCTTCGACGCCGGCGCTTCGGCGCGGCTCGCGGCGCTCCTGCGCGCGGCCGCGGCTTACGCCGCGGGCGGCCATGCGGCGCTGGCTCGCGAGGCGGAGGGCGACCTCGCGGCGCGGCTCCTGCTCTCGCAGATGCGCGGCGCATGAACTTGGCGTAGGCTCCCGGCGAGCAGGGAATCGGAGTCCGGGGCGGCGACGGTCGAGCGGGCCGCCGCTCAAATCGGAAGCGTTATAAGAATGAATCTCGTCATCGGTTTGATCTTGCTGTTCCTTCTGCTGCAAGGGATCAAGCAGTTCGCGCGCCTGGACGCAAGGCAGGCGGCGCGGCTGGTGCGCCACGGCGGCGGGGTGCTCGGCATGATCGGGGCGTTCCTCCTGCTCCTGCGCGGGCGGATCGGGCTTGCGGCGGCGCTCGCCAACGTGGTGGCGAACTTCGCCGGATGGCGGACAACAGGGGCAGCCTCGACCGGCCCCTCGGCGGCGTTCCGCGACGTCGGAGCGGGAACGCGCGCGGGCCGCGCCTCGACCGCGCGCTCGGCGATGATCGAAATGCGGCTCGATCACTCGAGCGGCGCGATGACCGGAAGGGTTCTCAGCGGCGCCCATGCGGGCCGCGCGGTCGAAACCTTGGCGCGTCCGGAGCTGATGGCGCTCCGCCGGGAGCTCGCCCGTGACGATCCCGACGGCTTGAGCCTGCTAGAGGCGTATCTCGACCGCCGGTTCGCCGGCTGGCGTGAGGCAGACCAGGGTCAGCGTGAGGCGCGGGGAGGCGGGGCGATGTCGCGCCGGGACGCGCTCCAGGTCCTTGGCCTCGCCGAGGGCTCGAGCGAAGCGGACATCATCCGCGCCCATCGGGCGCTCATGAAAAAGTTTCATCCAGATCATGGCGGCTCGACCACGCTTGCCGCGCGGGTCAATCAGGCCAAGGATGTTCTGATGCAGCGACAAGGCTAGGCGAGGCTCCGCGGGCGTCAGTCGTTGTGGGCTGGGAAGCATGAAAATCCATTGCGCTTGAGCGAGCGGCAGGCGGCTTCGGCCGAAGCCGAATCGAGGACCGCGAAACGGGCGCGGTAGAGGGTGGCGTCGCCCTTGCGCACCTTTTCGGTGACCGGCTTCGCCGCGGCCAGGGTCGAGCGGTTCTGTTCGCGGGCGCGGATCAGGAGGGCGTTGGCCTTGGCGAGACTGTCGGGGGCGCCGATCTGGATCATCCAGCCGCGCTCCGAGCCGCTGTCGGTCTCCTCGTCTTGCGCGGCGGCCTGCGCCGGATGGCTGTCGTCGCCGGCGCTCTCGGGTCTTCCGGCCGGCGGGAGCGGCGCTCCCGGCGTGAGCCGAGCCTGGATCTTGGTCGCCGCCGGGCCTGGCGCCGGCGGCGGAGCCTGAGCTTCCTCGTCTCCGGTCGCATCGTCGCCTTCCCCCTCTTCGTTCGCGGCGGCGATGCGCTGAACGGCCGGCTCGGCGGCGGGGGCCGGACGCTGACGGATCGCCGGCTCGGCCCGGGCGGTCTTGGCGGCGGGCGAAGCGTCGGCGACCTCGGTCGCGGCGCGCGTCGTCGAAGCCTCGGCGATGTGGTCGGCGATCAAGTTCTCCATGATCCGATCCCGCCCCGCCGCGCTGCGGCCGCCCATGACGACGGCGATCAGCGACCGCCCGCCGCGATGGAGCGAGGTCAGAAGATTGAATCCGGACGCCCTGGTGTAGCCGGTCTTGATTCCGTCGACGCCGTCGACGCGGCCGAGCAGGTGATCGTGATTGCCGATGACCTCGCCGTCATAGGCGAACTCGGGAAGCGAGAAATAATGGAAATAGCGCGGGAACCGTTCCTGCATCGCATGTCCGAGGACCGCGAGGTCGCGCGCGGTGGTTATCTGCCGGTCGTCGGGGAGTCCGGACGCGTTGACATAGGCCGTATTCGTCATGCCGAGCTCACGCGCCTGGCGCGTCATCATCTCGGCGAAATGGCTTTCCGTCCCTCCGACCGCCTCGGCGATCGCGACCGCGATGTCATTGGCCGAGCGGGTCACGATCGCCTTGATCGCGTCGTCGACGCTGATCGTGTCTCCGGGAGGCAGGCCGAGCTTCGAGGGCGCTTGCGCGGCGGCGTGCGCGGAGATCGGAATTTGCGTGTGCAGCGTCATTGCGCCGCGGTCGAGCTCTTCGAACAGCAGGTAGAGCGTCATCACCTTGGTGATCGAAGCCGGGTGGCGCAGGCCGTTTTCAGCGACCGAATAGAGCGTCTTTCCGGTGTTGTCGTCGAGGACGATCGCCGAAAAAGCCGGCGAAGCGGATGGTCCCGCAACCTGGCGCGCGAAATGGCGGCGCGCGCGATAGGCGTAACGGGGGTAATGGGCGTGGCCCGAGGAATGCGCGTAACGCTGGACATGGGCATTGTGCGCATAGCGCACGGCGCGCCCCACAGGGACGGCGTGCGTGTAATGACGATAATGCCGGTAGTGATGCGCCTCCGCCGGCGCGCCTGCGAAACAGAGGATCGAGGCGGAAATCAGGGCGCCCGTCATGAGACGGGCAAGCCGGCCAATTCGAAGGCAACCGCCACGCAACGCCATGAACCCGTCCCACCCTACTCACGCAACCGCGGAGGGCCGAGCCTCTGCCGTTGCGTCACGCACACAGTCGCGAACGATATCTCGGCGCGGTTACGCCGCGGTTAACGCGATGGCGGGGGATGGCGGGTATTTTTGCCTAAGCCTTTGGAATCGCGGGGCCTCATCGCGAGGGCGGCGCCGCCTGGCGCTCACGCGCTGGTTGAGCGCAGAGCCGCAACGGCATTGAATGGATTCATTTTTACCAATGATTGAACCCGCCTATGGCGCTATATGAGGGAATAATGCTGCAATGCAATAAAACGTTCTTGACTTTCATTGTGCACTGCACATATTGGCGCTATCGAGAGTTCGCCTTCCGCCTCGAGGCGCAAGCGGCGAGACTCGAAGCCAATAAACGAGGAGTCCATCAGTCATGACCGCCGTCACCCCGACATTCGACGATTTCCAGAAGTTCTCCAAGGACCAGTTCGAGGCCTTCACCGCCGCTTCGGCCACGCTGTCGAAGGGTCTGCAGGACATCGCCGCCGAATCGAGCGACTATTCGAAGAAGGCTTTCGCCGCCAATTCCGCGATGTGGGAGAAGCTCCTCGGCGCGCGCAGCGTCGAATCGGCGGTCCAGATCCAGACCGAATTCGCCAAGCAGGCTTAC
>DATGHB010000392.1:0-4143 GCA_035308265.1 Roseiarcus sp. | reverse complement strand
GGCGCTGCAGCTCGGCCGCCCTCGCCAGCACGGCGAAGGCGTTCTCCTCCCCGATGCGCGCGAAAGCGGGATTGATGGCGACGGTCAAGGGGGCGTGTCTCCGGGTGGGGCGCCCCTTTTGGCAAAGCCGGGCAGCGGGGGCAAGAGCTGCGCTGGGCCTTCTATGGATGCGCCTCGCGAGGCGCATCATAGCCCAAGAATGGCGGTGGGGCAGCGGCGCCTCGGCCATCACCCCAGCGCCTTTTCCATCATCCTCCTCAGCCGCGCGGCGAAGGCCGGCGGGTCCTCGACGCTTGCGCCTTCCATCAGCCGCGCCTCGTCGAGCACCAGCCACGCCGCGTCCTCGATCATCGGCCTGTCCTTGCCCGCCTTGAAGCGCGAGGCCAGCGCGAGCGTCAGCGGGTGCGTCGGGTTGACCTCGAGAATGGGCTTCGCGCGCTCGGCGATGCGCCCGTGCAAGGCGAGCATCTTTTCCAGCTGCCGGTCGGGGCCGAATTCGGGCGCGATCAGGCAGGCCACGCTGTCGGTCAGACGGTCCGAACCGCGAACCTCGGCGACCTGGTCGCCGAGCGTCTGCTTGAAGAAGGCGAATAGCGTCGCCACTTCGCCCGTCGCCTCGGTCGGGGCGTTCGCCCCCTCGACCAGCGCGATCGCCTTGATGTCGGCTGCGCCCTGGCTCACCGACTTGAAAGGCTTGCCGTCGAAGCCGGCGGCCGTCGACACCCAGAAGGCGTCGACCGGGTCTGAGAGCAGCAGCACCTCGACGCCGCGGGCCTTGAATCCTTCGAGCTGGGGGCTCGCCGCCAAGCGCTTGGCGTCCTCGCCGGTGAGATAATAGATCGCCGTCTGGTTCTCGCGAAGCGCGGCCACATATTGCGCGAGCGTCCGGCCGCCCGCAGGGCTTGCGGTGGAGGCGAAACGGGCGATCTTGAACAAGCCGTCCCGCCGCTCGGGGTCCTCGTACAGCCCCTCCTTGATGACCGCGCCGAAATGCTCCCACACCTTGGCGAATTTTTCTGGCTCGGCGTCGGCGAGCTTGCCGAGCTCCTGCACCACGCGGTTGGTCGCGCCCTTCTTGATCGCCGCGAACGCGTCGCTCTTCTGGATCAATTCGCGCGAAACGTTGAGCGGCAGGTCGGCGCTGTCGACCACGAGGCGGACGAAGCGCAACCAGCCGGGCAGGATGTCGGCGTCCTCGGTGATGAGCACCCGGCGCACATAGAGCTTGTTGCGCCCCTTGCGCGCCGGATCGAACAGGTCGAACGGGCGCGAGCCGGGCACGAAGGCGAGCACGGTATATTCGTGCCGCCCCTCGGCGCGCCAATGGAGGGTGAGCGCCGGCTCGTCGAATTGGCCGGAAAGGCCGCGGTAGAATTCCGTGTATTCCTCCGCCGTCACCTCGGACCTGGGCTTCATCCAGATCGCCGCGCCATCGGCGATGCGGCGCTTTTCGGCCCCGAGCTTCTCGATGAGGTCGATCGGAACCGCGACCGCGCCGGAATGGTCGCGAATGATGCGCTCGAGCTTCCTCGGCTGGATGAATTCCTGCGAGGCGTCGTTGAGGTGGAGCGTGACGCTCGTGCCGCGCCTCGGCGCGGATTCGAGCGGCAAAACCGCGATGGTGAAGGCGCCCTTGCCGTCGGACGACCAGCGCCAGGCTTCGTCCGTTCCGGCGCGCCGCGTATCGACGACGACCTCGTCCGCGACCATGAACGACGAATAGAAGCCGATGCCGAACTGGCCGATGAGCGCGGCGGCTTCCTTGCTCGCGTCCTCCGCCGCGAGCTTGTCCAGGAAGGCTTTGGTGCCCGAGCGGGCGATCGTGCCCAAGCCTTGGGTCAGGTCTTCCCGGGTCATGCCGACGCCGTTGTCGGAGAAGGTGAGGGTTTTGGCGTCGGGATTGATCGCGATCTCGATCGCGAACGGCGCGCCGTCCTCGATCAGCTCCGGCCTGGCGATCGCCTCGTAGCGCAGCTTCTCGCAGGCGTCGGCGGCGTTGGAGACCAGCTCGCGGACGAAAATCTCCTTCTCGGAGTAGACCGAATGGACCATGAGCTGCAGCAGGCGCGAAACGTCGGCCTCGAAGCTCTGGGTGCTTGCGGCTTCGCTGGTCGGGGTCTGGGCGTCGGCGGTCAAGGGAGCCTCTCGAAGAATGTTGAAATCGGAAATGCCGGCCGAGACGGCGCGGCGAACCGCATATCGGGGCGGGGCTGCATCGATGCAAGCCGGAATCAGGCGCTCGAGGGCGGAATCCTGCGGGCTTACGGGCTTGACCCGTCGCGCCGCGATCTGGCGCGGGCCGCCGGCTGTCGTGGTCCGCAGGCGCCCGAAGCTCGGCGGGCGCCGCCGATGGCGCGGCGGCGCCTCGCGCGGGCTCGCTCCAGATCCGAACCCATCGCCGGCCGGGCGATCGTGACCCCTGACGGCCGGACGCGCGCCTTCCCCTACTGGCGCGCCATCGCGATGCGGATAGCGTCCTCAGGCGAGACGAGATGATCCGAGCTTTCCGCGGCGTCGGCAATGGCAAGTTGCACGCCCTTGACCCGGCCGTTGAAAGCGTTGCCCTGCGACCCGTAATCCGGGGAAACAGGGGCGCCGCTGTCCTCGCCGACGTCACAGCCGTCGTCGGCCGAGAAGACCATCGCCTGAGTGATCGGCACTGCGCCCTCGCCGACCTTCTTGCCATCGACGAAGAGCGTCGCCTGGCCGCCCTTGCCGAGGCCCCCGCCAGCGTAGGCGAATTCCATGCGAACCTGATGGTCGCCGGCGGG
Source organism: Roseiarcus sp. (assembly GCA_035308265.1). Taxonomy (GTDB): domain Bacteria; phylum Pseudomonadota; class Alphaproteobacteria; order Rhizobiales; family Beijerinckiaceae; genus Roseiarcus. The sequence continues at coordinate 1,372 of DATGHB010000392.1, read as the reverse complement.
CAGCGGGCCGGCTGACTCGACGTAATAGTGGTTCACTCCGGCGACGTTGTAGCAGTACTTGAGCTTGCCGCCCTTGGCGTACAGGCTCCAGCCGCCGATGTTCGCGCCCTGAGCGATGATGACGCCTTCGGCGCCCGACTTCGGCACTTCGATTTGCGCCGTCACCGAATGGGACTTGTTCTTGATGCTGAGGACGCAGTTCTCGGACAGCCGTCCCATGCCGCCGAACAGGATCTGGGTGTTGCCCTTGATCAGCACCGGCCGGCCGGCCGTGTCCGGGTTCATCTTTTCGACGACCCGATCGTCGATCGGCAGCACATTGTAGCGCGTCGCCTCGATCAGCCACAGGCGTTGGAGTTCACGCAGCTTCCCCGGCATCTGTTTGGACAGATCGTTCGCCTGGCTCCAGTCCTTGTTGGTGTCGTAAAGCTCCCACACATCGTCGTCGAGCGGCACGGTCTTTCGCCCCATGAGCACCCAGGGGGTCCCGTGCTTTGTCACCGCGGTCCAGCCCTTGTGGTAGATGCCGCGGTTGCCGAACATCTCGAAGTACTGCGTCTCGTGCTGTTCCGCCGCCTTCGCGTCGTTGAACGAGTACAGCATGCTGACGCCCTCGATCGGGCGCTGGTGGATGCCATTGACCGAGACCGGTTCCGGTAGGCCCGCGGCCTCGAGTATGGTCGGGGCCACGTCGATCAGATGGTGGAACTGCGAGCGGATTTCGCCCTTCGCCTGAATGCCCTTCGGCCAGGACACAATCGTGCCGTTACGCGTGCCGCCCCAATGCGAAGCGACCTGCTTCGTCCACTGGTAGGGCGTGTTCATCGCGTGCGCCCATCCGACCGCGTAGTGATTGTAGGATTCCGGGCCGCCGAGCTTGTCCAAGCGCTCTGTCAGGAATTCGGGGGTCTCGAGCGCGGCGAGGCCATTGAAGTTGGCCATTTCGTTGTAGGCGCCGTTGATCGTACCTTCCGCTGAGGCCCCGTTGTCGCCGATGATGTAGTAAACGAGCGTTTCGTCGGAGATGTCGAGCTTCTTGAGGCCATCGAGCAGGCGTCCGACATGGTGGTCGGTATACTCCATGAACCCCGCGTACACTTCCATTTGTCGGCGGAGGACGGGCTTCAGCGCCTCCGGCATGTCGTCCCAACTGGGGATTTCCGCATGGCGGGCGGTCAGCTGCGCATCCTGAGGGATGACACCGAGCGCCTTCTGGCGCGCAAACGTTTCCTCGCGCAGTCTATCCCAGCCCTGATCGAATTTGCCTTTGTACTTGTCGGCCCAGTCTTTCGGCACATGGTGAGGGGCGTGCGTCGCGCCCGGCGCGAAATAGACGAAGAAGGGTTTGTCCGGGGCGAGCGCTTTCTGCTGC
>DATGHB010000391.1:0-4053 GCA_035308265.1 Roseiarcus sp. | reverse complement strand
CGGCCGGACGTCGCCAGGCGGCGTGAGCGGTGGAAGGCGCGTCAGGCGACGATCGATCCGAGGCGGCTTGTCTTCATCGACGAGACCTGGGCCAAAACCAACACGGCCGCTGCGCCAGAGGCGAACGCCTGGTCGCCAAGGCGCCGTTCGGCAAATGGCGGACCCTCACTTTCCTGGCGGCGTTGCGTTGCGACCGGCTCACCGCGCCCTGCGTTATCGACGGACCGATCAATGGCGTGAGTTTTCGCGCCTATGTCGAGCGGTTCTCGTGCCCATCCTGGGGCCCGGCGACATTGTCGTCATGGACAACCTCGGCAGCCATAAGGGCTCCGCCGTTCGCGCCGCCATCCGCGCCGCCAAAGCCAAGCTCTTCATCCTGCCCGCCTACTCGCCCGGCCTCAACCCGATCGAGCAAGCCTTCGCCAAACTGAAGACCCTGCTGCGCAAGGCCGACGCAGGACAATCGATGAGACCTGGCGAACCATCCCTCCTCGACTGCTTCACCTCGAGAGAATGCGCAAACTACTTCACAAACGCAGAATACGCTTCAGCTTAAGCAGATCGCGCTCTAATGCTGCGGTCGCAATGGGGCGCGCCTCGTCGCCGGCAAGCGAGGCCGAGCTTGCCGCAAGGCGCGTTCCTGCGAACCCGAGCACGACGCCATCATGCGCCGGCGCGCCGAAGCGCGGGGCTTGCGGGCTCGCGGCGAACTCTCCGACGAGCAGCGCCAGACCCGTCGTCGTGTCCACGCGCTCGATTCGCGCCGGCTTGCCGGCCACCACCGGGTTCGGGCAGTCGTCCGCCTCGAGCGCGGTCAGCGCCTTCCCGGGCGCGATGACCAGCGCGGTCGCGGCCCGCTGGGGGATGGCCGCGGGCGCGCCTGAGCTCGGGGCGGACGTCGCGGCCGCGCTGACCGCCGCGGCTCCGGCGGCGGGGAACGGCTCGAACGAATTGGCGACTGCGATCGCGACCCGGGTGAGTTGAGCCGCCTGCGCGGCCGGATAGGAAAAGGTGAAGCCGCGCATCGGGGGGCTCGCTGACGCGTTCTTGTCGAAGCGGGTATAGAACATCGCCGCCCCATCCTGCCCCGACACGACAAGGAAGGCGTCCGGCTTGATCGCCTTGTAGACGACCTTGCGGGTCGGCGAGGGCGCCGACAGCCGGGCATAGAGGGCGCTCAAGTCCGCGTCAGCGCTCGAGGCGAAGTCCAGCCGCGCGCCGGCGCGAGGGGAAATGAGCTTGAGCGGCGTCCCGATCCTCGCGCCGCTCTTGGGGTCGCCGACGACCTGGAACCCGACCGCGTCGCGCGCCCTCTGGGCGGCGGCAAGCAGGGCCGTAAGCGCGGGCGCCGACAGCGGGCCGTCGGCGGGCGCTTTGACGCTCGCTTCAAAGGCGAGGATCGCGTCGCGGGTCCGCTTGCCGAACTCGCCGTCGTTGACGCCATTGTAAAACCCTAGCCACACGAGCGCGTCCTGCGCGGCCCTGCGCGTCGCTTCCGGCAGAGCGAGGAACGCCGCCTTCTGCGCCGCGAGCGCGGCGTCGGCTGCGGACGACGCGGCCTGCGGCGCCTGGGCTTGGACGGGGGCAAAGGCGAAGCCCAAGGCCAGCGCAAGGGCGAGACGGGCCGGAGTTGGGTTCATAAGCTCCCCCGATTGCGCCGCATGGGCGCGAGCGGCCCTGCCTCTTCGAGGCGCGCGGCCGCCCCTGAGACTGGTCATCGCGCCGGCGCGAAATCAAGCTGAAAGCATGGGAGCCATGTTTGGAGGGTCACCTCGGAGTCCGAGGCGTGAACCGGTGGCAGCGATGATGTGATGGTCGTTCCTTGCGGATGATCTCGGCGGCCGCTCCCGCGCGCGCCTCGTTTGTCAACGAATCGATGTTGAGCGCACAAGAACAAAACATATATCGTGCGCCGACCCGCGGCGGGCCCCGGCGGCGCCGGGCTTGCGGCGCCTCCAGCGCCGCGGACGGGGGGATCGGAGACTCGAATGAATTGGCTGAGCGGCATGTTCGGGGTGCAAAAGCCGATCATCGCCATGTGCCATCTGCAGGCGCTGCCGGGCGATCCGGCCTACGACCGCGCCGGCGGCATGGCGAAGGTGATCGAACTGGCGGCGCGCGATCTCGAACATTTGCAGGCGGGCGGCGTCGACGGCGTGATGTTCTCCAACGAGTTCAGCCTGCCGTATCTAACGAACGTGAAGCCGGAGACGACCGCCGCGATGGCGCGGGTGATCGGCGAGCTCCGCCGTGCGATCCGGGTTCCCTTCGGCGTCAATGTCCTGTGGGACCCGATCGCCTCGATCGAGCTCGCCGCGGCGACCGACGCCCAATTCATGCGCGAGATCGTCACCGGGGTCTACGCCAGCGATTTCGGGCTTTGGAACACCAATGCCGGCGAAACCATGCGGCGCCGCGCGGCGCTCGCCCCGGAGCTGCGCATGCTGTTCAACATCGTGCCGGAGGCGGCCTCCTATCTCGGCTCGCGCACTTCCGTCGACATCGCCCGCACGACCGTCTTCAACAATCGCCCCGACGCGCTTTGCGTCTCGGGGCTCACCGCCGGCGTCGAGACCGATACGCAGCTCATGTCAGAGATCAAGAAGGCCGTCCCCGACACCATCGTGCTGTGCAATACGGGCTGTCGCGTCGACAATATCGAGCGCCAGCTCAAGGTCGCCGACGGGGCCGTGGTCGGCACGGCGTTCAAGGTCGATGGCCGCTTCGAGAAGCTCGTCGATCCTGCGCGCGTGCGCGAATTCATGGACAAGGTGAAGTCCATTCGTCCGGCCGCGACGAAGCTGCAGGCCTGAGCGTCGACAGTCTGCCTCAGGCGCCGTGGGTCACGACCTTGACGTCGACATTGCCGCGGGTCGCGTGGCTGTAGGGGCAGATCTTCTCATGCGCCTCGTCCGCGAGCGCTTGAAGCTCGGCCTTGGGCAGGCTCGCATCGGTCACGTCCAGCACGACCGAAAGGCCGAAGCCGCCCTTCTCCCGCGGGCCGATGCTGACCGCGCATTTCACCGTCGCTTTTGAAGCGTCCTTCTTGTGCTGCTTGGCGACGAAGTCGAGCGCGCCGCCGAAGCAGGCGGCGTAGCCGGCCGAGAACAGATGCTCGGGCGTTCCGGTATTCGGCTTGCCGGGCCCGCCCATCTCCTTCGGCACCGAGAGATCGAGATTCACGATTCCGTCGTCGGAGCGGGTGTGGCCGTTGCGGCCGCCGGTCGAGGTGCCGTGCGCGGTGTAAAGCGCCTTGATTGCGTCGACCATGTGCTTTTCTCCTTGCTCGAGCGTTTCCGCTCCGGCGAACCCCTCGCGAATAGGACCACGCCTTCGCCCGCGAGGCAACCGCGCGCCGCGCCTGTCCGCCCCTGCGAAGCGGGGACCGGCCGAAGGCCGGCGGAGGGGGCTTGGCAGCGGCCCCCCAAGAAGCGCACGCCCACCCTTAGCGAAGCGCGATCTTTCCGCCCGGCGAATCGCCGCGGCGGCGAACAACCTCTTGACAAATCAGGAAGCTATGAGATCATTCCTGTTATTAGGAAATCGAGGCATCGCCGAGGGTCGGCGCCGGTCGTGCGGCTTTGATCGCGGTTCCCGACGCGCCTTCGGCGCCCCTTGCGGCGTGAGGTCCGAGTGGAGCGACTGAGAGTTGCACGCGAAACGAAGGGTGGCGCTAAGTCCTTGAAAACAAACAATCTGTGAAAATGGCGAAATGAAAACGGAGATAAGCCTTTGAAAACAACAATCCCGCGAAATGCCTGATTCGGCGCTCATGAGGATTCCAATGCCTTACGACATGACGTGCGAAACGGTTCATTTCGCTTGGCGAAATGAAGGTTTCCGTTTTGCGCGTTTTTCAGCCGCGGCGGGGCGTGCAGCGAAAGGCTTGCAGCGACTGTAGGGCTGGGTCGACGATCCCTAGGGCGGCATCAGCGACGAGGCGGCGGCGAGGCGGAAAAGTTGCGCAAAGGAGCAGGCAAGCCCATGAAATCATTGGGACGCGTAACATTGTGCGCGGACTTGAGGCGCCGCTCGGGGCAGGGGCGCCTCGCC
>DATGHB010000390.1:0-2379 GCA_035308265.1 Roseiarcus sp. | reverse complement strand
AGCGCCCCGAGCGAATAGGTCCGCCTGGGGATGAACGCGGCGAGGTCGACGTCGCCGATCACGCCCCGCGCCGTCTCGTCGTTCGACAACGCCTTCTCCAGGCGACGGACGTGGCCGAGCGCCAGCACGAGGCGCCGGGTCGCCGCCTCCACCGCCGCGCGCGCGTCCGGATTCATCGCTTCGCCGGCTTCGAGCCGAAGGTGCTCCCGCCTGAGGGCGTCGATCGCGAGCTCATGGTCGGGCGGCAGCGCGGGATGGGCGGTGGTCAGGAGTTCTAGGCTCAGGTGTTCGAGATCCGCCGAACCCATCCGCAAGGCTTCGTCAATGCGCTGAAGCAGGGGTCTGGCCGGCGGCGTTTGCCGGATTAGCGCCACTTCGCATTGCGCGGCCACCAGCGCGTCGAACGCGTCGAGCAGGACGCCGATCGTGGCGGCGAGTCGCATCCGCTCGCCCCTTTCGCCGGTCCGGTCGAGGAGGAGCGCGCGCGCCGATTGCAATTGCTCGGCGAGCGCCGCCTGCTGGCGGATCGCCGCGCCGTAAGCTGCCTCCAGGTTCCGGTCGGGATCGAAGATCCCTGAAACCGCGCGCAGGTAGATCGAGAATTCGTGGATCGATTCCGAGGCGACGAGGCGCCGGGCGCTGGCGTCGGTGAAGACCGTCGCCACCAGCGCAAAGGCGATGTAAGCCACGCCCCCGGCGGCAAACAGCGCCTCGATCCTGACCGCCGCCGGAAACGTCTCGCGGGGGAATCCGAGGACGAAGACCATCGGGATCACCGCCTGCATGGCGACCGCGACCGCCCATCGCCCGAGGCCGGTGACCAGACCAGCGGTAAAGCTGATCGCGCCGATCGTGATGAGCGTGGCGAACGGCCAGGGCAGCGACAGTTGGGTCGCGGCTGTCGCGATGAGCGCCAGCGCGAAGCCGAAGCCCATCGTTTGGGCCTTTTCCCGCCAGGGCGCGGGGAGGTCCGAGATGCTGGCCGAGATTGCGCCGAGCGTCGCCGGCTGGCCGGCGGCGAAACCGAACAAAGCCGAGGCGACGAGGGCGATCGCGATCACGCCGACGCCGACGCTCAAGCCATTGACGATATGCTGGCCGACGAAGAGCCGCGAGAGATTGGGAAGGCGCGGCCAGCGAAGCATGAGCGAGGATTCTAGAGCGCTCTGAAAATGGGTCGAATCGGCGATTTTCTGTGGCGCACCCGCCCCCCTTGCGGGGGGCGGGGGGTCGCACGAATTTCTGCGAGTTGCCGTCTCCGCCCCGCTCTCAAGGCGGCTTTCTTGACCTGGAACGGCGCGACCCCCCGCCTTTGTCCTCCCCCACAAGGGGGGAGGAAACGCGCCGCGTCTCTCCCGTGCATGCGTATCCTCAAAAGCAGCGCGCTCTACGCGGCCGTCACCGTCTCCTTCAACGACTGGACCGCGCGCGCCGCGATCGCGTTGAGGCCCTGACGGCCCTGGTCGGCGAAGGCGATGATCTCGCGGATCATCTTCGGCGTCCAGTAGAGGCGCAGATGGGAGGCCGCGCCCGCCACCGCCTCCGGCTCGGGCAGCGTGCCGAAGTTTTCGGCGATCTGATTGGCCGTATGCACGAGTTTGTCGATTTTCCCGGTCGTCAAGCCGCCAATCCTCCGCTCGCTTCGCTGTTCCCGCCCTCGAACCATAGAGCCTGGTCGCGGCGGGCTACAGCGATCAGGCGAACGCCGAAATGCCGGGCCCGTTCGAGCGCGAACGAGGTCGGCGCCGAAACCGCGACCAGCGCGCCCGCGCCGAAGATCGCCGCTTTCGCCACCATCTCGAACGAGCAGCGGCTGGTGATGACAAAAAACCCGTCATCGGGCGCAACTTTCGCGCGCGCGAGCGCCCCGATCGCTTTGTCGAGCGCGTTGTGCCGGCCGACATCCTCGCGGACGAGGACGATTGTCCCGTCGCGAGCGCACCATGCCGCGGCGTGGACGGCCTGGGTCAGGCGGTTGAGCGGCTGCCGCGTCTCGAGGCCCTCAAGCGCGGCGCGTATCGCGGCGGGCGCGGGCGGCGGCCGCGGATGGGCCGGCGGGGAGGCCGAGGGCATCTGGGAAAAATCCTCGATGCCGCAGAGGCCGCAGCCGGTGCGTCCGCTCATCGCCCGGCCGCGCGCCAGATGCGCCTGCAATCGCTCGCCGGACAACGCGATTGAGAGCTTCCAGCCCTCCGCGACCCGCTCAACCTCGACGCCGCGAAGATCGTCGAGGCTCCCGGCGATCTGTTCGGTCAGCGCAAAGCCGCAGGCGAAATCCTCGAGGTCCTGTGGCGTCGCCATCATGACCGCGAAGGGCGCGCCCCCGATGACGATCTGGACCGGCGCCTCGACCGCGATCGCTCGCGTGAAGTCCGGCCC
>DATGHB010000389.1:0-20629 GCA_035308265.1 Roseiarcus sp. | reverse complement strand
TGGAGGGGCGTGCGGGTTTGAAGCGGAAGCGGAGAAAGTTGACATGAGAGCGCTGGCGATCGCGGCGACCGGCATGAGTGCCCAGGAGCAGAACCTGGAGGTGATTGCGAACAACGTCGCCAACATCAACACCACGGGCTTCAAACGCTCGCGGGCGGAATTCACCGACCTCATCTATCAGACCGAGCGCCTGATGGGAGTCTCGAACCGCGGCCGCGATGCGACCATCCCCGAGGGCGCCCAGATCGGCCTCGGCGTTCGCACCGCCGCGATTCGCAGCATCAACATTCAGGGCGCCTTGACCAATACCGGCAACCAGCTCGACCTGGCGATCAACGGGCGCGGCTGGTTCGAGGTGACGACGCCGAACGGCGACACCGTCTACACCCGCGACGGGGCCTTCAACACCAACGCGAACGGACAGCTGGTCACCATGGACGGCTATACGGTGAACCCGCCGATTCTGATTCCGCAGACCGCGACCGCGGTCACCATCAGCCAGACCGGTCTCGTCACCGCGACGGTGCCGGGCCAGACGACGCCGCAGCAGCTCGGCCAGCTAACGATCTCCAACTTCGTCAACGAAGCCGGCCTCCAGGCGCTCGGCGGCAACTACTTCCAGCAGACGGCAGCGTCCGGCCAGCCGACGACCGGCGTTCCCGGCGACACGGCGTTCGGAATCATCCAGCAGGGCTATGTCGAGGCTTCCAACGTCGATCCGGTCACCGAGATCACCAACCTCATCTCGGCTCAGCGCGCCTATGAAATGAACTCCAAGGTCATTCAGGCCGCCGACCAGATGTCGGGCACGATCTCCAATCTGCGCAGCTGAGCCAAGCGGGAAAAGAGTCACGGATGCGCCTCATGCGAGCCCGACGGGTCCTCCAAGCCGCGATCGCGGCGTTCGCGGCCGCCTGCGCGTTTCCGGCCGCCGCGCAGGATGCGGGCCTGCCGACGCCGAAGGCGGTCATCTATCCCGGCGACCTGATCCTGGACCAGATGCTGGCCGACGTTCCCGACGCCGTGCGGGACGGACCGGGACCGTTCGTCAGTTCGCGCTCGCTCATCGTCGGCAAAGTCGCGCGGCTGACGCTTCTTCCGGGCCATGCGATTCCCTTCGCGGGCGTCGCCAATCGCAAGCTCGTTTCCAACGGCCAGGAGGTCAGGCTCGTCTTCTCCGAGGGCGGCCTCCTGATCATGACGAGCGGCGCGGCGATGCAGGACGGCTCGATCGGAGACATCGTCAGGGTCCGCAACAGCGACAGCGGCGTCACCGTGTCCGGCGCCGTCCAGGCGGACGGCACGGTCAGCGTCGGCGGGGGATGATGCGGCGGCTCATTCTCGCGCTCCTCATTTGTCTTAGCGCCGCCCCGGCCCACGCGGTCCGGATCAAGGACATCTCCGTCCTGCGCAGCGCCCACGACAGTCAGCTGGTCGGCTATGGGCTGGTGGTCGGGTTGCAAGGATCGGGCGACACCTTGCGCAACGCGCCTTTCACCGAGCAGTCGGTGCAGGCGATGCTCGAGCACCTGGGCCTCGACGTCCATGGGGCGTCGCTGCGCAACCGCAATGTCGCCGCGGTGATCGTCACCACGGATCTCCCGGCTGGAATGGAGGCGGGATCCCGGCTCGACGTCACCGTTTCCGCTCTCGGCGACGCCCCCTCCCTGATGGGCGGAACGCTGCTGCTCACCCAGCTTCAGGCGGCGGACGGGACGATCTACGCGAGCGCGCAGGGCGCGGTCTCGGTGACCGGGTTCGAAACCCAAGGCCAGGGCGAGACGCTGTCGCAAGGCGTGCCGACCGCCGGCCGCATTCCCAATGGCGCAATCGTCGAGCATACGCTGCCCGGATCCGCCGGCGAGACGCGCTCAACGCTCGAACTGAAGAATCCCGACTACGCGACGGCGGTCAGGATCGTCGATGCGATCAACGCCTATTCCGGCCAGCGATTCAGGGCTCATGCCGCCTATCCCATCGACAACCGGAGGGTCGAGCTCGTCCGCCCGCGCAATGTCTCGTTTGCGCGATTCATGGCCGAGGTCGGAGAATTGCAGGTCGACCCGGATACGCCTGCGCGGGTCGTTCTCGACGCGCGCACCGGCACCGTCGTGGTCGGGCAGGACGTGCAGATTTCGACGGTCGCGGTCACTTACGGGACGCTGACGGTCCGGGTCAACGAGCAGTCCCGGGTCTCGCAACCGGCCCCGTTCTCGCGCGGGCGAACGGTCGTCACGCCCAACACCAGGATCGACGTCGAGCAAGGCGGCGGCCCGATCGCCATTGTCGGGGGATCGAGCCTGAGAGCGCTGGTCGGCGGCTTGAACCGGATCGGCGTCAAGCCGCCGGGCATCATCGCGATCCTGCAGGCGATCAAGACCGCGGGCGCGCTGCAGGCCGACCTCGTCATCCAGTGACCGGCGCGGCAACCCGCCGACACTCGCCGAGGTCAGCCCAGCGCAAGCCGTGCGGTCGAGAATCGAGCCCATTCCAGGGGCGAAAAATGCCAGCTCTCTCTCCGTCGCGAGGCCGGACGACCCGATCGTTTGGCGCCTTGCTTGCGCTCGGCCTCGCCACCGGTTTCATGGCCTGCCCCGCCGTCGCTCAGAACGGGCGAACGGCGCAGAAGGAAAAGCCAAAAACGACCGCTGACAAGGCGCCAGACAGCGAAGCCAGCCGTTTCTGCGCCAACGTCGCGCCCTCGATCGCGGAAGCGCGCATCGCCTGGCAGACGAAACGCCTCGCCGACCTCGACGCGCAGGTCAAGCAACGGCTTGCCGACCTCGAAAAAGCGGAAGCGTCGGTCAAGGAATGGGTCGCCAAGCGCGACGCCACGCTGAAAGCGGCGAACGACGATCTCGTCGCCATTTACTCGCGGATGCAGCCCGAGACCGCGGCTCAACAGATCGGCGCCATGGACGATCAGATGGCGGCGGCGATCTTGAGCAAGCTCAAGCCGAGCGCGGCGGGCGCCATCCTCGACGAGATGGAGGCGGAGCGCGCGAGCCGGCTCGCGGCTTTCCTGTCGGGCGCGGCGGAAGAGAAAAAATCCTGATGCGGATCTCTCTGCCGCCGCTCCTGCTGGCGATCGTCATGTCGGCGGCCGGCTGCTCGACCGGGCCGGCCGAGTTCATGCGCCCGCCCTTCTTTTCGCCGGTCGGCTCCGGGCTCATCACCGACGAGACGGCCAGCATCCAGAGCGCGAACGTGCTGCCGCAGCCTCCCCAGAGCGGGCCGCCGCCGTCCTTATACAGCCAGCCGCGCATCGCCCATGTCGGGGACATCGTGCGGGTGCTCATTGCGATGAACGACAAGGCCACCCTCGGCAACGCCTCGGGACGATCGCAGACCACCAAGGACGGCGTTGTCGTCGACTTTGGCTACAACAACGGCTCGTCGGCGTCATCGTCGAACCAGCCCGCCAAGCTTCTCGGCGACCTGTCCTCCTCCGCCTCAACCCAGGGGCAGGGCAACATCGACCGGTCCGAGCAGATCCAGGTGGCGGTTGCGGCGGTCGTCACCCGCGTCCTTCCCAACGGCAATCTGGTGATCTCCGGATCGCAGGAAGTGCGGGTCAACTACGAGATGCGCCAGCTCACGGTCGCCGGGATCGTGGACCCGCTCGACATCTCCCTCAACAACACCATCGCCTATGACCGGATCGCCGAGGCGCGCATCTCCTATGGCGGCCGTGGACGTCAGAGCGACTTTCAGCAGCCGTCCTGGGGCCAACAGATTTACGACGCTGTCAGGCCATTTTAGGCGGAGCGCTGATGTCTGATTCCGCTATCCCGCAGGGCGGAGCGAAAGGCTCGGCGAGGGGATCGTTGATCGAACTGGCGATCGTCGTCTGTCTCGGCGTCTGCGTCGGGGCCGCCTTCGAGGCATGGCGACCCGTGGCGGCGCCCGGGCCGGTGAAGCCCGTGGAGGCGTCCGCCGCCGCGCCGCAGGCGGAGCCCTCGACGATCTTCGACCTGCAGCCGATCGTGACCAATCTGGGCGCGCCGCAGGACACCTGGATTCGCCTCGAGGGCTCGATCATCTTCGACCCCAGGACTTTGCCGCATCCGGAAGCCGTGGCGGGCCAGATCGGCGACGACATCCTCGCCTATCTGCGCACCGTCTCGCTGCATCAGCTCGAGGGGCCGATTGGGCTCGAAAACATCCGCCAGGACCTGACCGAGCTGGCGGCGACGCGCAGCGGCGGAAAAGTTCGCGCGTTCGTGATCCGAACCCTGGTGGTGCAATGAGACGAACGATCTGGGCAGGCGTCGCGCTGGTCGCGGCAAGCTCTCCGGCCTGCGCTCAAGCCGTCGATCTCAACGCCCTCATTCCCGCCGGCGGCGCGACGGCCAGCGGCCGCATCATCGAGCTGGTCGCGATTCTGACCGTGCTTTCGGTCGCGCCCGGCCTTCTCATCATGGTCACGAGCTTCACGCGCTTCATCGTCGCGCTTTCGTTCCTGCGCTCCGGCCTCGGCTTGCAGAGCGCGCCAGCCAATCTCGTCCTGATCAGCCTGTCGCTGTTCATGACCTTCTTCGTCATGGCGCCGACCTTCGATCGCGCCTGGCAGAACGGCCTCGAGCCGCTGATGGACAACAAGATCACTCAGCAGCAGGCGCTTGACGCGGTCGTCGAGCCGTTCCGCGAATTCATGCTCAGCCAGGTGCGGGAAAAGGACATGGCGCTGTTCGAGAGCCTGTCCAAGGGGCGCTTCGACGTCGCCAATCGCTCGAAAGTGGATTTGAGGCTGCTGATCCCCGCCTTCATGATTTCCGAGCTCCGCCGCGGCTTCGAGATCGGATTCCTGATCGTGTTGCCGTTCCTGGTCATCGACATGATCGTTGCGACGCTGACCATGTCGATGGGGATGATGATGCTGCCGCCGTCGGTGATCTCGCTGCCGGTCAAGATCCTGTTTTTCGTCCTGATCGACGGCTGGAACCTCCTGATCGGAAGCCTGGTGCGTTCGGCGAGCTGAGCGCGCGCGAGCAAGCTTGATCCGGCCCCAGCCTGGCGCAAGGCCGCGCAGCTCAAATGGGCCTATCCGCCGAGGAGTTCGCATGAGCATTCTGAACACCAGCGTTTCGGGCATGCAGGCCAATTCGAACTGGCTGTCGTCGATTTCGCAGAACGTCGCCAACGCCAACACCACCGGCTACAAGAATGTCGAGACCGAGTTCTCGAGCCTGGTCGATCAGATCGCCGACGGCGATGCTGATTTCGGCGGCGTCTCCACCAGCCAGGTCTCGCTCAACGCGCTGCAGGGCAATGTCGTCTCCACGTCAACGGCGACCAATCTCGCGGTCCAGGGCTCGGGGTTTTTTGTCGTATCCGACTCGAGCGGCGCCCTCTATTTGACGCGCAACGGGTCCTTCACGCCCGACGCCTCGGGCAACCTCGTCAACGGCGCCGGCTACTACCTGATGGCGGCGAACGTGCAAAATGGCGTCTCGCCGCTTGCCGCGAATTCGCTGACCGGGCTTCAAAAGGTCAATGTCGTCAACGCCGGACAGACCGCGACGGCGACCACCAGCGCGACCCTCACCGCCAATCTGCCGTCCACAGCGACCCCGGTGGCCGCCGCCGATCTGCCGTCCGCCAATACGGCAGGCTCAACCTATACCGAAGCAACGTCGCTTGTCGTGTACGACAATCTCGGCGGGGCGCACACGATCAATCTCTATTTCACCAATACCGGGTCGAACACCTGGGAGGTCGACGCCTTCGATGCGTCGAAGGCGTCCGCCGCCGGGGGCTTTCCCTATTCCTCTGGTCCGCTCGCCACGCAGACCCTCACCTTCAATCCGACGAACGGCGCGCTCTCCTCCGGTTCGCCGCTCTCGTTCACCGTGCCGAACGGGCAGCCGATGACCGTCGATCTGAGCACGATGACGCAGCTCGCCGCCGGCTTTAACGTAACCGCCGCGACTGCGAACGGTAACGCGCCAAGTGGCATCAGCGGCGTCTCGATCTCGAAGACCGGCTCCTTGACGTTCAACTATGCGAACGGAACGTCCAGCGCGGCCTACGACATTCCCCTCGCCAATGTGGTGAGTCCCGATAACCTCGCCTCGGTCAACGGCGAGGCCTACCTGCCGACATCGGCGTCCGGGCCGGTCTATCTGGGAACGGCGGGCGGCGCTGGTTTCGGCTCAATCGAATCCTCGTCGCTCGAAAGCTCGACCGTCGATCTCGCCACCGAACTGACCGACATGATCCAGGCGCAGAGCGCGTATGAGGCTAACTCGAAGGTGTTTCAGACCGGCGCCAACATTCTCGACGTCCTGAACGGCCTGAAGCCGTAGGGCCGGGCAGGACGCAGGAAGCTTCGATGAGCCTCTCCACCGCGTTCAACGTCATCAGTTCTTCGTTCGCCGCCAATGCGGCGCAGACCGCTGTCGTCTCGAACAACATCGCCAACGTCAATACTCCCGGCTATTCCCGCGAGATCGCGAATGTCGTGACCAACTCTTATGGCGGCGCGGATGTCGCGTCGGTCACCCGGGAGGCCAACGCTGCGCTGCTCGAACAGGTCTCGAGCTCGACCTCGCAGGCGGCGACCCAGCGCGCGATCTCGAACGGGCTCACGACGCTCGCCCAGACGGTCGACGACAGTTCGTCGACCTCGTCGGCCTCGGGGGCGGACCAGAACGGCGCCTCGCCCTCCGCGATGCTCGCCAATCTGCAAAGCGCGCTTTCGACTTACGCGGACTCTCCGACGTCGTCCTCCGCCGCCGACGCCGTCGTGTCGGCAGCCTCCGATCTCGCCTCGTCGCTCAACAGCGGCAGCACGGCGGTCCAAGGGGTGCGCGAGCAGGCCGACCAGGACATGGCCTCGTCGGTCAGCACGATCAATTCGCTGCTCAATCAGTTCACGGCCGCCAACAACGCCGTCGTCACCGGACTTCAGACCGGGGCCAATGTCTCGAGCGCCGAGGACACACGCGATTCGATCGTGACGCAGCTCGCGCAGCAGATCGGCGTTTCGACCACCGTGGCCGCCAATGGCTCGGAGTCGATCTACACCGACAGCGGCGTCACTTTGTTCCAGGATCTTCCGCGCACAGTTTCGTTCACTCCCACCCCGACGCTGGTCGATGGGGCGAATGGCGGGGCGGTCACCGTCGACGGCGTGCCGATCACCGGGGCCAATTCGCCAATGCCCATTCGATCCGGCGCGCTCGCCGGTTATGCCGCGCTCAGGGATACGCTCGCGCCCGAATATCAGGCCCAGCTCGACCAGATCGCCGGCGGCCTCATCAACGCCTTCGCCGAAAGCGATCAGTCGGCGACCCCAACGCTGCCGTCGCTGCCGGGTCTCTTCACAACGCCTGGGGCGACCAGCTTGCCCTCAATGACCGCGACGACCGGTCTCGCCGTTGCGATCGAAGTCAATCCGAACGCCGACCCGTCGCAAGGCGGGGATCCGACCCTCATACGCGACGGCGGCATTTCCGATCCCGGAAACCCAGCCTATGTCTACAACACGACCGGCGCGGCGAGCTATGCGGGGCGGATCCAACAGCTGATCGGTCAGATCAGCGCGACGCAGACCTTCGACCCGTCCGCCGGCCTCGGCTCATCGTCCAGCCTCATCGGCTACGCGAACGCTTCGGTGAGCTGGGTGCAAGCCGAAAATCAGCAGGCGAGCGACGCGTCTTCTTATCAGAGCGCACTCGCAACTCAGGCAAGCTCGGCGCTATCGAACGCGACCGGCGTCAATCTCGACGCCGAGATGACCAACATGCTGAATCTCGAAAACACCTACGCCTCGACGGCGAAGCTCCTGACCACCGTCAACGGCATGTTCTCAAGTCTGTTGCAGGCGGCATGACCACCGTGGGCGCGAACTTCGTTTCGACCCAGTACCTGGCCAACAGCCTGGTCGCGCCGGTCATGCAGGCCCAGGCGCAGCTGACCAGCGCGATGACCGAGGAATCGACCGGCCAGTACGCCGACCTCGGCTTGCAGCTCGGCGACCAATCCGGCTACGAACTTTCGCTCAAGGAACAGGTCGGTCAGCTGCAGACGCTGACCAGCGGCAACAGCCTCGTTTCGACCAGCCTGTCGACCGCGCAAAGCGCGCTGCAGGCGATCCAGTCAAAAGCCCAGACGACGCTGAACGATCTTGCGACCTGGACGCAAGGCGCCAATTCCGGCGCTTCGCTTCAGAACATGGGCCAATCGGCGCTTCAGTCGCTCATAGCCTCGACCAATGCGACGTCGGCGGATCAATACGTGTTCGGCGGAATCAATTCCGCGGTCGCGCCGATGGCGGACTATTATTCCACTCCCGCGTCCGCTGCGAAGACCGCGATCGACGGCGCCTTTCAGACCGCGTTTGGCGTGCTGCCGAGCGACCCGGCCGCGGCTGACATCTCGGCTTCGGCCATGCAGAGCTTTCTTTCCGGGCCGTTCGCGGCGCTCTTTGCGGGCGCCTCGTGGAACTCGGACTGGTCGTCCGCTTCGAGCACGAACACGAGCGCTGTGATCGTTCCGGGGCAGACCGTGACGACCTCGACCAACGCCAATCAGCCGGGCTTTCAGGAACTGGCCCAGGCTTACGCGATGCTGAGCGAATTCGGCGGATCGCAGCTCAGCGGCGCGGCGCAGCAGGCCGTGGCCACGGCCGCCTCCTCGCTCGTTTCACAGGGTCTCGATTCGATGATTGACGCTCAGGCCGAGCTTGGCTCGACCCAGAGCGCCGTCACCAGCGCAAACAATTCGATGAGCTCGCAGCTCGCCATCCTGCAAGGCCAGATCGGGGACCTCGACAATGTCAACACGACGGCGACGGCGGCCCAGATCACCAGCCTGACCAATCAGGTTCAGATGGCCTACGAGCTGACCTCGCGCCTGTCGCAACTGAATCTGGCGCAATACCTGCCGGTCCCCTGACGCGCAAAGGGTCGCGATGTACGAATTCGCTTACAATGAAGTGGTCGAAGATTCGCACCAGACGATGCGCGCCCGCGAGCGCGCGGCGATGGATCGCGTGATCGGGATGCTGCGCCAGGCTCAGGAGAAGGGTCCGCAATCGCGCGAGCGCGTGGACGCGCTGTTCTATCTCCGCCGTCTGTGGACGGTTTTCATCAATGACCTCAATGACCCGAACAACGAACTGCCGGACCAGCTCAGAGCCGGCATCATCTCGATCGGCATCTGGATGATGAAGGAGATCGATCGCGCCCGCGGGGAGCTGACCAGCGATCTGACGCCGATGATCGAAATCAATCAGCTCATCCGTGACGGGCTGAAGTGAGGCGTCGCCGATGAACATCACGCTCAGAGCCGGAGAACGATTGTTCATCAATGGCGCGGTCATCCGCATCGACCGGAAGGCCTCGATCGAGCTTTTGAACGAGGTCACCTTCCTGCTCGAGAACCATGTGATGCAAGCCGAGGAGGCGACAACCCTTATCCGCCAGATCTATTTCGCGGTCCAAATCATGCTGATGGACCCGACGGCCGCCTCCAGCGCCGCGCCGGTCGCCCGTTCGCTGGTCGAATCGGCGCTTGGCGCCTATCGCGCGCCCGAGTTGACCGCGGGCCTCAAGGGTGTCGCCGCATCGCTCGTCCGCGGCCGCAATTTCGAGGCGCTGAAGGCGCTGCGCGGCCTTTTCGCGCTCGAGGACAAGGAGCTTCAGCCGCTCGCGGATGCGCCGAGCGCCGCCTGACATGAGGAGAACGCCGTGACCGTCACCGCCACGTCCCCTGTATCGCCGGCCGCCTCGTCGGCTTCGACCGCCTCCTCCGCGACGGCGGCCGCGGCGACGCAAAGCCTGAGCTACAACGACTTTCTCACCCTGCTCATGGCGGAGATGAAGAACCAGGACCCGACCCAACCAATGGACCCCTCGCAGATGGTGTCGCAGCTCGCGACCGTCTCCGAGGTCGGACAGGCGGTGCAGACCAACACGACTTTGGCCTCGTTGCTGACGGCGACTTCGCTGAGCCAAGCCGAACAGCTGATTGGCCGGACTGTCACTTCCGCCGATGGCTCGGCTTCGGGCCAGGTCGCTTCGGTCAGCGTCACCAGCACAGGCGCGGTCGCAACGCTGACCAACGGCGCGACTATCTCTCTCGCCAACGGCGCGAGCGTCCAGTGAACGAAGGCGATGCGATCGATCTCGTCCAGTCGGCGATCTGGATGGTGGTGGTCGGCGCCGGCCCTTGCGTCGGCGCCGCGATGGCGGTTGGGGTGGTGATCGCGCTCCTGCAGGCCCTGACTCAAATCCAGGAGATGACGCTCACCTTCGTGCCGAAGATGATCGCGGTCTTTGTCGCCGCAAGCCTGACAGCCTCCTTCGTCGGCGCGAAATTCTCGATCTTCACCCAGTCGGTCTACGGCCGCATCGAGCAAGGGTACAAATAGGCGCGGATCGCGGCGGCGCCAGCTGCGGCAAGAGGGGATTGACGGGCTGGCGCGCGCCGCCTAGACGCGAGCCTGGCCGAGGCGGTCCGCGGCGTTATGTTCCGCAGAGCTGTCCGAACCTCCGAGGCGGCGTTGTGAAGAAGGGATACAAGGCGCTCCTGCGAGAAGCCGAGGCTGAGATCGCCGCGGTGGACGCCGCCGAGGCGATCGCGATCCATGCGGGCGGCGACGCTGTTTTCGTCGACCTGCGCGACACAAAGGAAAGGGAGCGGGAGGGCGGGGTTCCTGGAGCATTTTTCTGTCCGCGGGGCATGCTCGAATTCTGGGTCGACCCGGAAAGCCCTTACGCGAAGCCGATCTTCCAGGAGCCGAAGCGCTTCGTGTTCTTCTGCGCAGGCGGCTGGCGCTCAGCGCTGGCGACAAAGACCGTCCAGGACATGGGCATGGAGAACGTCTGCCACCTGGCGGGCGGGTTCAGCGCCTGGAAGGCCGCGGGGGGACCTGTCGAGCCGATCGGTCCGAAGGCGAAACCAGCCTGATTGCATCTTCAAAAGCCGGGATCGAGCTCTTGCGCGCAAGAGGTGAACCGGCCGCAGGTCCGGAAACTCGGAGCCGATCCATTTCGTCAGCGCCGCATTGACCGCGGCCGGCTTTTCCTGCGCCATCGAATGTGCCCCGCCCGATCAAACCGCAGTGTCGAAAGAGGCGGCTTCGACCTGATCAATCGAAGCCGCCACGCAGATTACAACTTCAGACTCGCCGAAACGGTGATCACGCCCCCATTTGTGGGCGGTAAAGCGATCTGCTGAACCTGACGCGTGTGGCCTCCCGGGTACTTTGGCGGAAAACCGTTGTCGGAAGCCGTAACGTCATACATGACCGCAATACTCTGGGCGCCCACTGCGTCGGTAAATGTGTACGGCACGTCAACCAGGCAAGTGAATCCGGTTACGGATCCGGGGTTTGAGCTCGTAGGCTTGACTCCGGTGACCGACGATCCAGCTGTCGCATAGTCGAAGCCCGCGTGCGCGTTTGCCGACTGATCGGCGCTGTACAGCCAAGACAGCAAGCCCGCAGCGCTCAGAGTCACGTTGACGCTCGTTGACGGAATCAGAACGGTATACGCTTTGCAGTTTATCGCCGTGTATCCTGTTCCCGTAACCCTGAGCGTTCCCGTAAGAGTCAATTTCAGCGTGCCGTTGACGTCCGCGGCGTTCGCCTCTGTCGACCAAATAGCGGCCGCCGCCACAACGCTTAAAAGAACATGACGTAGGTTTGCCATAATAGCCCCTCCCATTTGACCCAGCGGATGTTCCGCCGGTTGACTGCGTTTTTCGCATAGATTGGGGTTGCTGCCAATCCACACTGGAGGAAACGACTTTGTCGGCTATCGGCGCTAGTCGACGATCAAATTGAGTAGCATATGTCTCGGAAAAGCACTCAGAACGGGACGGTCTTGAGCCGACGACTGCCGAGATGAAGCGCGTTCTCTACTCGCTCTACGAACGACGACTGCGGCGCCAAATCCAGGCGCGCCCGGCGCCGCGTCACGTAGGGATCATTCTGGATGGCAACAGGAGATATGCGCGCCGGCATGGGCTCGCCGACGCGCGCGCGGCCTATGATCTCGGCGCTGAGAAGCTCGATGATGTGCTCGCCTGGTGCTCCGATCTCAAGATTCCGGCGGTGACTTTGTGGGTCTGCTCCATCGACAATCTGAAGCGGCCGCAGGCCGAGGTCGCCTCTATCCTTGCAGCCGTCGAGACGAAAATCCTCGCCCTCGCCCAAGACCCTGCGATCCATCGCCTGCGCGTCCGGGTCAAAGCCGTGGGACGGCTCGACATGCTGCCAGGCTCGACGGCCGCGGCCCTTCGCGGGGCTGAGGAGATCACGGCCAGCCACGACGGTATGACGCTCACAATCGCGATCGCCTACGGAGGCCGCGAGGAGATCGCCGACGCCATCCGCGCTCTCATCCGCGAGAAGATTGGGCAGGGCGCGACATTGGACACGATCGCTGGGGAGATCACGCCCGAGGCGGTCGACGGCCATCTCTATACGGCTGGCCTTCCGGAACTCGACCTAATCATTCGCACCAGCGGCGAGGTCCGCCTCTCGGGCTTCCTGCTCTGGCAAAGCGTCCACAGCGAGTTCTATTTCTCGGACGTCAACTGGCCGGACTTCCGCAAGGTCGACTTTCTTCGCGCGATCCGCTCGTTTCAACAGCGCGCGCGACGCTTCGGGCGTTGAGACCCTGCGGCTCCAGCGGTTCGATCCTCGCGCAAGGTTCGCCGCACACTCTCTCCCGTGAGCCGTGTGGCGGCGGCATGGGCGAAGCGGCGAGGGCGGGCGATGGCGGGAGTGGCGACGGCGGCGGCGACGGCGGCGATCGCCAGCGCGCCGTCCGCGTCCGCGCCGCGGGTTTCGGCGCCGGGCCGCGGCGGCAAGGACATCGCATTCGCCGCCGGCATCGTCCTCATCCTTTGCCTGTTCTTTCTCCCCGTTCCGGCGGTGATGATCGACTTCGGCCTCGCCCTGTCGATCGCGCTCTCCGTGCTCATCCTGATGGTGGCGTTGTGGATTCAGAAGCCGCTCGAGTTCTCGGCCTTCCCGACCGTGCTGCTGGTGGCGACGATCCTGAGGCTCGCCCTCAACATCTCGACCACGCGGCTTATCCTGTCGCACGGCGAACAGGGGCCGACGTCGGCCGGCTACATCATCGGCGGCTTCGCCCGTCTGGTTATGGGCGGCGATTTCGTCATCGGCATCATCGTCTTTCTCATCCTGGTGACCATCAACTTCCTGGTCATCACCAAGGGCGCGACCCGCATCGCCGAGGTCGGGGCGCGGTTCACGCTCGACGCCATTCCCGGCAAGCAGATGGCGATCGACGCCGACCTCTCGGCCGGCCTCATCGACGAGAAGGTGGCGCAGGCGCGCCGGCGCGAGCTCGAGGAGGAAAGCGCATTCTTCGGCTCGATGGACGGCGCGTCGAAATTCGTCCGCGGGGACGCCATCGCCGGCCTCATCATTCTCGCCGTCAATATCTTCGGCGGCATCGTCATCGGCGTCACCCGGCACGGGCTTTCGCTCGGCGCTGCGGCCGACGTCTTTACCAAGCTCTCGGTCGGCGACGGCCTGGTGACGCAGATTCCGGCTCTCATCATTTCGCTCGCCGCCGGGCTCCTCGTCGCTAAGGGCGGCACCCGCGGCTCCGCCGACAAGGCGGTGATCGACCAGTTGAGCGGCTACCCCAACGCGCTCTTTCTCGCAGCGCTCGCGATGGCCGTGCTCGGCGTCGTTCCGGGCCTGCCGTTCCTCCCCTTCGCGCTCATCGGCGGGCTGATGGCCTTTGTCGGCGTCGCTATTCCCCGGCGCATCGAAAAGGACCGGGCCGCCGAGGCGGCCAAGGCCGCGGCGAAGGAGGAGCGGGCCAGGGCCGAGGCGCGCGCGTCGATCAAGGAGCAGCTCAAGTCGTTCGAGATCGAACTCGTGCTGAGCAAGGAGCTCAACGCGGCGCTTGTCTCCGCGCGCGACGAGATCGGTTCCCGGATCGCGAAGATGCGGCGCAAGTTTGCCCGCCAGTACGGCTTCGTCGTTCCCGAGATCCGGCTCTCCGACGACATCAAGGCGGCGCCCAAGACCTACCAGATCAAGATCCACGGCACGGCGGTCGCGACCCACGAATTGCGGGTCAGGGACCACCTCGTCATCATCGGCGACGGCCCGCGCCCCAATCTGCCCGGCGACGAGGTGCGCGAACCCGCCTTCGGCATCCGCGCCATCGCGATTCCCGAAGCGTTCGTCAGGGATGCGAGGCGTGAAGGGTTCAAGCCGGTCGATCCAGTCTCGGTGCTGCTCACGCATTTGAGCGAGGTCATCCACAACAATCTCGCGCAACTGCTGTCGTACAAGGACATGCGCGCGCTGCTCGATCGGCTCGAGCCGGAGTACAAGCGGCTGCTCGACGACATCTGCCCCTCGCAGATCTCGCAGTCGACGCTTCTCGCCACGCTGAAGCTCCTGCTCGCCGAGCGCGTCTCCGTCCGCAATCTCAATCTGATCCTGGAGGCGGTGGCCGAAATCGCGCCGCACGCGCGAAGACCCGAGCAGATCGTCGAGCAGGTGCGGATCCGACTCTCCCAGCAGATTTGTGGCGATCTCGCCGATGACGGCGCACTTTCCGTCCTAAGACTCGGCAGTCGCTGGGATCTCGCCTTCCACCAAAGCCTCAAACGCGACGCCAAGGGCGAGGCGATCGAATTCGACATCGATCCCAGGCTCATGGAGCAGTTCGCCGCGGAGGCTTCGGCGGCGATCCGCAAGCGGATGGACGAGCGGCGCCTGTTCGCCCTCGTCACGACAGCCGAGACGCGACCCTATGTGCGGATGATCGTCGAGCGGATGTTTCCGACACTTGCGGTGCTATCGCAGCTCGAAATCGCGCGCGGTTTCGAGGTGAAGTCGCTGGGGGCGATCGCGTGACGGCGCTCGTCTCAGGAGCGATGGCCGCGCCGCACGCAGCGGCGCTCGCGCCGAGAGCGGCGGTCGGCGCCTTCGTGCTGTTCTGCCGCATCGGCGGCTGCCTGATGCTGGCGCCCGGATTTTCGAGCGGGCAGATTCCGGGGCAGGTTCGCCTGTTCGTCGCGCTTGCGGTCACCCTTACGCTGACGCCGCTCTTGCTCGAGCGCGTGCCCAGCGCCGCGCTGGGCGACGACCCGATCTTCACTCTCAAGGTGATCGCCGTCGAATCGCTGGTTGGCGGCATGATCGGAGTTCTCGCGCGGATGTTCTATTTCGCCCTCGAAGCCTTGGCCGTGGGCGCGGCCAGCATGCTCGGATTTTCGAGTCCTTCCGGTTTCCAGATCGAGAGCGACGAGACGATGGCGCCGTTGGCGACGCTGATCTCCCTTGCCGCGATCGCGCTCCTGTTCGCGGCCAACCTTCATTGGGAGCTTTTGCGCGGCCTCGTGGCCTCCTACGACGTCATCCCGGTCGGCGCCGACTTCAACGCGCGGCTGGCGCTCAGAGAGATCGCCGACGCGCTCGGCGAATCGTTCCGGCTCGCGCTTAGAATCGCTTCGCCCTATGTAATCTACGCGCTGGTGGTCAACCTTGCACTGGCGCTGGTCAACCGGCTCACGCCGCAGGTCCAGGTCTTTTTTGTCGCCATGCCGTTTGTCGTGGCGGGGGGCCTCATTCTGCTCTACTTCACCATCAAACCGGCGATCGAGGCCTTCATGACGGGCTTCGGCGCCTGGCTCATTTCCGGCTAGCCAATGAAACGACGTCTCGACGCGCTGACCCGCATCGGCCGAATTCAGGCGCTCATGCATGAAGTGGGCCGTTCGAGGCTTCATTCGCTCGAACGCCAGCAGGCAGGATTGAATGAGGACCTCAAGGCGGTGTTCGTGACCCTGGAGGCGAGCGAGATCGCCTATGGCGCTCATGCCGGACTGGTCGCGCGCAGCGTCCGCGCCTTGCAGGCGCGGCTCGATCAGGCGGCGCGCGACCAGGAAACCGCGCGTCGCGCCGCGCTTGCGCACGGGACGCGGGCGAAACTTGCGGAGCTCGCCATCGAAGCCGCCGCGCTCAGCCGCCAGCGCCTGAACGAGCGCAAGGAGCTCATCGAGCTCATCGAGTGGACCATCGCCCGCGGGCGCGCAAGCTCGACGTAAGGCTCAAGGGGGACGCTGGCGCATCCCTTCACGTCGATGGCGCGTCCCATGGCCTTCAATCCTCGCACCGATGTCGTCCTTGAAGTGGCGAGCGCAGCCGATCCCTCGCGCGCGAGCCTCGCCGCGCAGCGGCTCAGCGCGCTCGCCGGTCCGAACGCCCCGGCCGCCGACTTCGCCGCCGACCTCGATCGGGCGAACAGCACGGCGGCCACGGCGACGGCGCCGCTCGCGAGCGCCGCCGACGCACGCTCGCGGCTCACGGAGGCGCCCGGGGGGCCCGACAAACTTGGCCAGGCAAAGACCCAGTTCGAAGCGATGATGCTGAATTCGTTCGTCGGCGAACTGTTGCCGAAGGACACGGGCGAGGTCTTCGGTCAGGGAATGGCCGGCGACGTGTGGCGGTCGATGCTGGCCGAGCAGGTTTCAATGCAGATCGCCAAGTCCGGCAAGCTCGGCCTCGCCAGGCGCCTGTTCGCCACCCACGAGTTCGCCCCACGGGCGGCGCACGCCGGCGAAGGCGCTAGGGCCGCCGGCGAGTCAGCCGCCCAAATGAGCGCCAACATCCTTTCGGCGCCGGCCGCGGCCGAACTTGACAAGGGCGGGATCCTGTTGGTGGGGCGCAAGCGGACATGAGCCAGCCGCCGCGCCCCGTGCAATCCCCGGCGGCCGCTGCGGCATTGCCGATCGTCGAGCGCCTCATTGCGACCATCAACGCGGAGAACCGCGACCTCGAGCAGGGCCGCCGGGTCCAATACGAGGCCTACAGCCAGAGCAAGAACCAGGGGCTGCTCGAGCTCGACCGCCTGGCTCCCGTGCTCGGCGGCGCAACGGCGGCGGGGCCGCTGCGCGACGCGCTGGCGGAACTCCACGCCAGGCTCGAGATCAACCGGCGGGCGCTCGCGGTGCAGCTCAAGGCCTGTCGGGCGGTGTCGGAAATCATTGCCCGCGCCATCCAGGACGGCCAGTCGGACGGAACCTACACCGCCCTTGGCTGGAGGCGGTCCCAAGAATGATCAAGGCCGCGCTGATCGGCCTCGCCGCGGTCGCCGCCGCGATCGCGGGCGAGATGGGGACCGACAGGGTCCTCGCCCTGCGCGAGGCGCGCCCCGCCGCCTCGGCCGCGAGAGCGACCGAAGCGCGCAAGACCCATGAGATCAACGTCCCCCGCATCAAAGACGGGGCGGTCAAGGGCTACGCGGTGATGCTGCTTAGCTACACCGTCGACCTGAGCGCGCTCAAAACCGCGGCGATGGCCCCGGATTCGATCCTCGTCGATGAGGCGTTCCGCTATGTCTATAACGACGATACGATCGACTTCGACCACCTCGATCGTTTCGATCTCGGCAAGATGAGCAAGGCGATCGCGAGAGCCGTCAACGCGCGGGTCAAGAGCGATGTCATCGTCGACGTCGGCGTCCAGGAATTCACCTACGCGCCGATCAGCGAGACCCGCGGGCGTCCGGGGCCTTAAGCCGCTCGCTCGCCTCGGCCTTCGAGGCGGCGATCATATCGACGAACCGGCGGAAGAGATAATGGCTGTCGCGCGGACCGGGCGAGGCCTCGGGGTGGTATTGCACCGAGAAAGCCGGACGGTCGGCGAGCGCGATGCCGCAATTCGAGCCGTCGAACAGCGACACGTGCGTTTCCTCGGCGCCTGCCGGCAGGCTCGCCCGATCGACCGCGAAGCCGTGGTTCATCGACACGATCTCGACCTTACCGGTCGTGAAGTCCTTGACCGGATGGTTGGCGCCGTGATGGCCCTGCGGCATCTTGACGGTACGCCCGCCGACCGCGAGCCCCAGCAGCTGATGGCCGAGGCAGATTCCGAACAGGGGAACCTTGGCCTCGAGCAGCGCCTGGATCGTCGGCACGGCGTATTCCCCGGTGGCCGCCGGATCGCCAGGTCCGTTGGAGAGGACGACTCCGTCGGGCTTGAGCGCGAGGATCTCCTCGGCGCTCGCGGTCGCCGGAACCACGGTCACGGCGCAGCCGCAGTCGTTGAGGAGTCTGAGGATATTGCGCTTGGTTCCATAGTCGATCGCGACCGCGTGAAAGCGCGTCCCATGCCGATGGCCAAAGCCGTCTTCCAGCGTCCAGCTGGTCTCGTCCCAATCGTAGCGCTGGGTCGCGCCCACCGCCGGAACGAGGTCCATGCCGTCGATGCCAGGCCAGCGCGCGGCTTCGGCGCGGAGCGCGTCGAGGTCGAAGGCGCCGTCCGGGACATGGGCGATGACCGCGTTCGGCATGCCGCGCTCCCGGATGAGCGTCGTGAGCGCCCTTGTGTCGACGCCGGTGACGCCGATGACTCCCCGGGCCTTGAGCCAGCTGTCGAGCCGCGCCTTCGCGCGAAAATTCGACGGGCCCGACAGGTCGGCGCGCATGATGGCGCCGACCGCGGCCGGCGCCGCGGCGGGATTGACGACTTCGATGTCCTCGTCGTTGACCCCGACGATCCCGATATGCGGGAAGGTGAAGGTGATGATCTGGGCGGCGTAGGAGGGGTCGGTCAGGATTTCCTCGTAGCCGGTCATCGCGGTGTTGAAGCAGATCTCGCCGACCGCCGAGCCGGTCGCGCCGACCCCGAAGCCCTCGATCACCGCGCCATCGGCAAGGACGATCACCCCGGTCGCGACGCGCGGGCGCCAGCCCGACGACGCGTCGTCCGGGCGAGGCGAGAGACGGGGCTCGGTTGCGCTTGTCATGAGGCTGTGCTTAAGCGCCGCCTTTGCCGCGCGTCAAGCATGGCGGTCCATTCGAACATCCGGGGAGACTCATGACGGATTCAGCGCCGTTGCGCGAGACTGTGGCCACGCGAATGAAGGAGGCGATGAAGGGCGGCGACAAGATCCGCGTCGGCGCGCTCCGTCTCATCATGGCGGCGCTGAAAGAGCGGGAGATCGAGGCCCGCGGCGCGGGCAAGATCGTGAGCCGCGCCGACGAACTGGCGCTGCTGACCAAGATGGTGAAATCCCGCCAGGAATCGGCTGCGATCTACGCCAAGGCCGGCCGCGCCGAGCTCGCCGAGCAGGAGAGCGCCGAGATCGAGGTGATCGGCGAATTCCTGCCGCGGCAAATGGACGATGAGGCCGCGATCGCCGCGATCAAGGCGGCCATTGCCTCGACCGGCGCGGCCAGCGTCAAGGACATGGGCAAGGTGGTGAACGCACTGAAAGCCGCCCATCCGGGCGAGATGGATTTCGCCAGGGCGAGCGCGATCGTGAAGGGGCTGCTCGCCGGGTGAGGCGCGCAAAAACCCCGCACAAGTTTGCACGGCCGAACGATTTCAATGGCTTGTCTGCATTTTTGCGCAACTTTTCCGCGCCTGTTTCCGGCTGAGCTTCATTTCGCGGCCGCGAAACGAGGCGTTTCGCATGGCGCACCTTAAGCCTCTGAAATCATTGGCCGCGCCGAATCAGCCGTTTCGTAGCTTGATTTGATATCAAGGGCTTGAGGCCGATTTCGTTTCGCGGGATTCTCGAGCGGCGCTTTCACGGCCGCTCCGGCCTGTCTCAGCGCCAGCGCCTCGCGCGCCGCGTCGAGCCGGCCGAGCCGCTCCTCCATTTTGTCGGCCTCATCGCCGATCCGGTCGAATGCGCGGGGCAGGCGCAGACGGTCCGGCGCGAGGCGATTCAGATGATCGAGGATGCGGACGAAAGCATGGGCGGCCGAGGGCTTGCCGGCGTCGATCTGGGCGCCGATCAGGTCGAGCGCCCGCTCGAGCCGCGCGATCTGGAGGAGCGCAAAGTCGTCGGCGGGATTGGCGTCGCGGCGATCGAGCTCATCGCGGACGATCTGCTGCACCCGGCGGAGGCTTAAGGTTTCCGCGGCGGCGATGGCCCGCATAGACTCGCCGGCGATCAGGCGGGCGAAGATGCGCCGGGCGCGCTTGTGCTCCTCGGTCGAGGATCGGACGGGCTTGGCGGCTGGGGCGGGCATGGGCTTCTCTTTCTGTCAAACTGAAATCATAGCGATAGATCCGGTAATTTGTAAAGGGTTTGTTGTAATGCCGTTTCACGGAACGGTCCGCTCATTGACGCGTTCAAGCCAGCATGAGGATCATCGACTCAAGACTTTGGCTGTTGGTCGCGGGCGTCGCCCTCGTCGGCCACACGGCCTTCGCCCAGGCGCCCAGCCCAACGCCGAATGAGCGCGCGCCCAAACCGATCGTGCCAGGGGAGGACCTGAGCAAAAAGCTGAAGCAAACGAACGGCGTCATCCATCCGAACGAGGTGGACCCGGGCATCCAGAAGCCGGCGCCCAAGACGGGAGATCCGAACGTGATCCCGCCGCCGGGGACGTCAGGCGGCGCTCCCGCGCCGCAGCCGAAATGACCGCTTCTTGCGATTGACCCGCCGGGGCGCAGCGCGGCTTGGAGGGTTGGCCGCTTTGGGCGGATTCCTGCCCTCCGAATGGGCGGACGGGAACGGCAAGAGTCGACGAATTCCGTTGAAAAACTCGTCTTGCTCAAAGCAGAGGTTGGCCCATCGAAGATTAGAGAGGCTCAAACTTGGGCGCCTGCGCCTCATGTGGCGAAGGTCGGCGTCGGATGAGGGATGAGCTTCGCCAGCTTCCG
>DATGHB010000388.1:0-4813 GCA_035308265.1 Roseiarcus sp. | reverse complement strand
GGGCCGGAGAGGCCCACGTCATAGGCCGCGTCGAGCACGCTCGCCGAGGAGCGCAGGAGTTCCCGCGCGCGCTCGATGGTGATCGCCTGCAGAAACGCTTTCGGCGTGAGCCCCGCCCAGCGCTTGAATACGTGCTGGAAGTGGGACGCGGAGAGCCCAACATGGCCCGCGACCGCCTCGACCGAAGGCTGGTCGCGGTAGCGCGTGGAAATGAACTCAATCGCCCGCCGGACGGTCGCGTAATCGGCGTAAGGCGTCGGGCGCGTGGACATGTCGAGCATGGCCTGGTTCCAGAGTCATTCCGCGCCCGCTCGGATTGCTCCGGCCGGCAGCGAAGCCTTACAGCCTTCGAAGCCGCGCGCCACCCGAAAACGACGACCGATCGCGGCGGCGCGGGCGAACGTCAGGCCTCGTCGAGCAGACCGGTCGGCAGGCCGTCGATGCTGACCAGGTTCTTCTCCCGCCAATAGGCCTTAAGGCCCGCCTCGCCCTTGGCGTGCGCCCAGTTGTCGAGCGAAGGGCGCTCGCCGCGATAGGCGAACAGAGGCGTCCCATAGCCGCAGGAGGTCTGGACGAGGTCGATGGCGAGGCGGACAATCTGGCGCGCGCCCGCCGGCTCGACGCCGCCGAAGGCGCTCTCGAGCAGCGCCGCATAGGCCGGAGCGCCGCGTCTGAGAACCTCGCCGCGGCCGTAGAGGCGCAGGATGTTGGGCGGACCGTCGAAGGCGCAGAACATGAGGGTAAGCCGGCCGTCCGCCTTGAGGTGGGCGGCGGTCTCGTTGCCGCTGCCAGTCCGGTCGAGATAGGCGACCGCACGTTGATCGCGCCACAACAGGCGTCGGCAATACTCTCGATGCTCTACCCTTGCGTCTCCAAAGGAGGTAAAATGTACTTTGCTGCTTTCGTTGATCAAACTGCTGACAAATACATCGAGCGCGACCCTGCCATTTCTGGTCACCTCAGCACTTACAGCCCAGAACGCGTGCTCGAGGTTCTGGAAACGTCTGGCTGGGTCCCGCTCGCCGTGTTCCCCGCTTCGCCATTTCAGCAAACCGTTTTCGTCTGCCGCAAACAGGGCCCTGTCCGCGCATCCCGCTCCAGGCAGGATTGCGTTGGCGAACCAGCGTAATCCTGCTTAGATTTCTTTGATTTCGCGGGATCTGAGCCGAAAGCCGGTCTCCGATTTTTCGACATCCTGACTGGGAAGACCATGCCTCCAATGCCAGACGCCAGCGCCGCCTCAGTGGAGCGCCCCGCCCGCGCCTTGCGCGCCGCGCCGGCGCGGAAGGGGATCGATCGCGTCGCGCTCCTCGACGGGCTTGGGGAGCTCCGTGAGCGCCATGGGGGCGACGAGGCCACGTTCCGCCGCGCCGCGATCGAGGCGCTGCAGGCGGCGCTCGCCTCGGGCCGCGAGGAAGCGCGCGAGGCGCTCATCGAGGGGGGAACCGGCCGGGCCTGCGCCGAGCGGCTCAGCGCCAACACCGACGAGCTCTTGAGCGCCGCGCTCGAAATGGCCTTGCGTTGGCTTCAGCCCAAGCCGTCGCCCGAGCCCCCGACGATTGTCGCCGTCGGCGGCTATGGGCGGGGCATGCTTGCGCCCTATTCGGACGTCGACCTCCTGTTCCTCCTGGCCGACAAGGCGCCGCAGGGCGTAGAGAAAACAGTCGAGGCGCTGCTCTATGTGCTCTGGGATCTCAAGCTCAAGGTCGGCCACGCAACCCGCACTATCGACGAATGCCTGAAGCAGGCGCGCGCAGACATGACCATCCGCACCACGCTGATCGAGGCGCGGTTCATCGCCGGCGACAAGGCGCTGTTCGAGAGGCTCAGAACCCGTTTCGACAAGGAAATCGTCGCCAAAACTGCGGCAGAATTCGTCGCCGCCAAGCTCGTGGAACGCGAGGCGAGGGTCAGGCGCGCAGGAGCGTCGCGCTATCTGGTCGAGCCCAACGTCAAGGAGGGCAAAGGGGGGCTGCGCGACCTCAACACGCTCTTCTGGATCGCCAGATACGTCTATCGCGTCCGCAACGCCCACGACCTCGTCGGCGCGGGGCTCTTCTCGCCGCGCGAGTTCGCGCTCTTCCGCCGCTGCGAGGAGTTCTTGTTGAGCGTGCGCTGCCGGCTCCACTTTCTCGCCGGCCGGGCCGAGGAGCGGCTGAGCTTCGACGTTCAGCGGCCGATCGCCCGTCAGCTCGGCTACTCGACCCGCAAGGGGCAGATCGACGTCGAACGGTTCATGAAGCACTATTTCCTCATCGCCAAGGACGTCGGCGACCTGACCGCGATCGTATGCGCCGCGCTCGAGGACCGGCACGCCAAGCGGACGCCCGCGTTCGGGCGCCTGGTCGGGCGCCTGCGCCGGCGCGCCCGCGCGATCGCGGAGGCCAAGGATTTCAGGGTCGACAACGATCGCGTCAACGTCATCCGCGACGACGCTTTCGAGCGCGATCCGGTCAACCTCATCCGCCTGTTCTGGATCGCCGACAAGTCGAACCTGACCATCCACCCGAACGCGACGCGGCTCGTGACGCGGTCGCTGAAGCGCATCGACGCAAGCTTGCGCGAGGACAAGGAGGCGAACCGCCTCTTCCTTGAGACGCTGACCTCGACCAACGCGCCGGAAATCGCGCTCAGACGCATGAACGAAGCGGGCGTGCTTGGCCGGTTCATCCCCGATTTCGGCCGCGTCGTCGGCATGATGCAATTCTCGATGTACCACCACTACACGGTCGACGAGCATCTTATTCGCGCGGTCGGCGAGCTTAGCGCCATCGAAGCGGGACGGCTCAAGGAGGAGCTGCCGCTCTCGACCCAGATCATGGGCCAGATCGCCCATCGCGCCGAGCTTTATCTCGCGACCTTCCTGCATGACATCGCCAAGGGGCGCGAGAGCGATCATTCGCTCGCCGGCGCGGAGATCGCGCGCAGGCTTGCGCCCCGCTTCGGGCTCAGCCCAGCCGGCGCCGAACGGGTGGCGTGGCTGATCGAGCAGCATCTCGTCATGTCCAACATGGCGCAGGGCCGGGACCTGTTCGACCCGAAGACCTCCGAGGCGCTCTCCGCGATTGTTCAGACGCAGGAGCGCCTGAAAATGCTGCTGGCGCTCACCGTGGCCGACATCCGGGCGGTCGGGCCCGGCGTATGGAACGGCTGGAAGGGCCAGCTCCTGCGCACGCTCTACTGGGAGACCGAGGTCGTGCTCGGCGGGGGACATTCGGCGATTCCCCGCAAGGCGCGGGTCGAAGCGGCGCAGAAGGCTTTGCGCCGCCTGCTTCCGGACTGGCCCGAGCCTGAGTTCGAGGCTTACACGCAGCGTCACTATCCGGCCTACTGGCTGAAGGTCGAGCCCGCCCGGCAGGCGGCCCACGCCAGACTGCTGCGCGCGATGGCGGCGGAAACCCGGGCCGCCGGAACCCGCTCCTTGGCGACGGAGGTCGCAACCGACGCTTTTCATGGCGTGACCGCGGTGACGGTGGTCGCGCCCGACCACCCGCGGCTCCTGACCGGCATCGCGGGCGCCTGCGCCGCCGCCGGGGGCAACATCGTTGACGCCCAGATTTTCACCACCACCGACGGCCTTGCGCTCGATGACATTTTCGTCTCGCGGGCTTTCGAGCGCGACGAGGACGAACTCAGGCGCGGCCAGCGCATCGCCTCGAATATCGAGAAGACCCTGCGCGGCGAGGTCCGGCTCGCCGAAATGGCGCCGCCCCGGCCCTCGCGCGACGAACGCCGCGGCGCCTTCGCGATCGAACCGGAAGTCACGGTCGACAACAATCTCTCCCGCCGCTATACGGTGGTCGAGGTTTCGGGTCTCGACCGGCCTGGCCTGCTCAGGGACCTGACCGCTTCGCTGTCGAGCCTCAATCTCAACATCGGCTCGGCCCATATCGTCACCTTCGGCGAAAAGGCGGTCGACTCCTTCTACGTCGCCGACCTGACGGGTCAGAAGATTACGACGCCGGCGCGCCAGAACGCGATCAGGCGGCGACTGCTCGCGGATTTCGCCGAGGGGTGAGAGGCGTCAGGGGACGGCGATTTACAGACCCTTATGCGCTTGATTTCCCTTATGCGCTTGATTTTTGCCGCGCGAGCCCTGATATCCACCGCGAATTTTTGATGGGGTTTATGAAACCATGAATAATGCGAGTTCCGAACGCGGCGTGGAGACGCCCGCCGAGGGGGCCGAGACTGCCCGGGCCGAGACCGGTGAGCCGGACGCGTTCGCGGTCATCGAAGCCTTGAACGCCGAAAACAGCCAGTTGAAGGATCGCGTGCTCCGCACGCTGGCGGAAATGGAGAATCTCCGCCGCCGCACCGAGCGCGAGGTCAACGACGCCAAGACCTATGGCGTCACCAGCTTCGCGCGCGACATGCTGCCCGTGGTCGACAATCTCGACCGCGCGCTCGAGCACGTGCCGGCGGAGGCGCGGACGAGCTCCGACCCTGCGATCCGCTCGGTGATCGAGGGGGTGGAATTGACCGCCCGCGACCTCGAGGCGGTTCTTGGCCGCCACGGGGTCAAGAAGCTCGATCCCAAGGGCCAGAAGTTCGATCCCAATTTTCATCAGGCGATTTTCGAGGCCCCCGACGAGACCGTTCCCTCGGGAACGGTCGCGCAGGTGGTCCAGACCGGCTGGACGATCGGCGACCGGGTGCTGCGCCCCGCGATGGTCGGGGTCTCCAAGGGCGGACCGAAGGCCGCGCCCAAGGAACAGCCGGTGGGGAACAGCGATTAGCGCAAGCGCCGGCCGGTCACGCGCCTGAGCGTCAGGTTGACCCTGCCCCCGTCCGGCAGCAGCGTTGACGATCC
>DATGHB010000387.1:0-5476 GCA_035308265.1 Roseiarcus sp. | reverse complement strand
TCGTCGATCCGCACAGCGCAGTCGGCGTTCGCGCTGCGCGAACAGCGCTGGCGGCTAAGCCGGCGACGCCGGTCATCGCTCTCGCCACCGCCCATCCGGCGAAATTCCAGGGCGCCGTCGAGCGCGCGACCGGCTTGAGGCCGGCGCTGCCGGAGCGGCTCAAGGATCTGATGGACCGCAAGGAAAAGATCGTCGTCCTGCCCAACGACCGGCGTGCAGTGGCGGACTTCGTGCGTCGAACCACACGAGTCGTCGCGTGAGCGTTCAAGTGACAAACCTTCCCTCGGGGCTCACGGTCGTCACCGAGACCAACCCCCATGTGAAGACGGCGGCGATCGGAGTCTTCGTCGCAGCAGGATCCCGCTTCGAGCGCGCGGGCGAGCACGGGCTCTCGCATTTCATCGAGCACATGGCGTTCAAGGGCACGCGCCGGCGAAGCGCCCGCGAGATCGCCGAGACGATCGAGAATGTGGGCGGCGACCTCAACGCGGAGACCGGGGTCGAGCGAACGAGCTATTTCGCCCGGGTTCTGGGGAGCGACGCGCCCCTTGCGCTCGACGTCATCGGCGATCTCCTCACCGACAGCGCGTTCGATCCCCAGGAGCTCGAGCGGGAAAAGAACGTCATCATCCAGGAGATCGGGGCGGTCGACGATACGCCGGACGACCTGGTGTTCGACCTCCTCACCGCGACCGCCTGGCCGGACCAGCCGATCGGCCGGCCGATCCTCGGCACGCGGGCGGGCGTCGAGGCCTTCGACCGCGCGGCGATCGACGGCTATCTCGGGCGGCGCTATGGCGCCGGCGCGACAATCGTCGCCGCCGCCGGGGCGGTCGAGCACGAGCATATCGTAGCCCTCGCTGGGTCCCGCCTGGAGACGCTGCCTGCAGCGCCGGCGTCAATCGAGGCTCAAGCCGCCTATCGTGGCGGCGAGACCAAGGTCAGACGGCGCCTCGAGCAGACCCATGTCGCGGTGGCCTTCGAGGGCCGGCGAGCCAATGCGCCCGATCACGACGCAGCCCATGTCTTCGCTGCGACGGTCGGCGGGGGCATGTCGTCCAGGCTCTTTCAGGAGGTGCGGGAAAAACGCGGGCTCGCCTATTCGGTCTACGGATTCCACTGGGATTTCACCGACACCGGCCTGTTCGGCTTCTACGCCGGTTCGGCCGACAAGGATGCGGCGGAGGTGGTCGCGGCCTCGCTCGACTGCCTTGCTGAAGCCGCACACGGGCTCAAGGATGAGGAAATTCGCCGCGCCAAGGCGCAGATGCAGGTCTCGCTGATCACCGCCCTCGAGCAGCCCGCGGCGCGGGTCCACCAGCTCTCGCGCCAGATGCAGGTCTACGGGCGCCCGCTTTCGTTTGAGGAGATGCTGGCCCGCGTCGAGGCGGTCACCGTCGAAGAGGTTCGCAAAACCGGCGCCGCCATGCTTAGATCGGCGCCCGCGGTGGCGGCGATCGGCGTGGTCAGCAAGGTTCCCGGCCAGGCGAAGGTCGCCCGCGCCCTGAAAGGAGTCTGATGGCGCTTTTCGGCTTGACGCGCCCCGTTAGCCCGGAGCCGCTGCTGCGCGGCGACGGCGTTTACTTGCGGCCGGCGTCGCCGACGGATTACCCGTCATGGTCGCGACTGAGGGCCTTGAGCCGCGCCTTTCTCGAGCCCTGGGAGCCGACGTGGCCGAACGACGATCTGACCCGCGCGGCGTTTCGCCGGCGCCTGAGGCGCCAGGACGACGACATGGCGCGCGACGAGGCCTATTCGTTCCTCATCTTCGACAGCCTCTCTGACGAACTCCTGGGCGGAATCACGGTGGGCGGCGTCCGGCGCGGGGTCGCGCAGAGCGGGACGCTTGGCTACTGGATGGGGGCGCCGCATGCGGGCAAGGGCCGCATGACCCGCGCGGTCGCGGCGACGGTCGAATTCGCCATGTCCCGGCTCAGGCTGCATCGGATCGAGGCGGCCTGCATCCCGGAAAATGCGCCCTCGATCGCGCTGCTCGAGCGCAACGGCTTTAGGCGCGAGGGCTACGCGCGAGGGTTCCTCAGGATCAACGGGGCCTGGCGCGACCACGTCCTGTTCGGGCTCATCGAGAGCGACGCGCGTCCGCGACTGACGTGGACTTCTCTTGACTGAAGAGAGCCTCAACGACCGCCGGCGCGCCCACGCCGGAACGGCTCGCGGCTGGCGCGGCTTCGCCGGCGTCGTGGTTCTCATCGCCGGCTTGATGGCGTTTTTGGGTCCCGCTTGCGCGGTGCAGTCGGTCAGGGTTTCGCCCGATACGGACGCCATCGACCTGACCCGGGCGGTCGAGCGCTACAGCGCCCAGGGCGACCGGATTCAGGTGTCGACCGCGCCCGGCGCCGACGGCATCGTGAGGCGGATCGAGGTCAGCGCGCTGGAGCCGGGCGCGCAACCGGCCTGGATCGTGTTCGCGCTGACCAACGATTCCGACGAACAATTGACCCGGCTGGTGGTGGCGCCGCATTTCCGCTTTGTCGGCTCGGGCGTCATCTGGCCCGATCTCGGCTCGTCGCGAATCACCACCATCACCGCGAGCCAGGGCGCGGCGCCGGAACGTGAGGACAACGCGGAAGCCGATGTTTTCCGCCTGACGCTCGATCCCGGCACGACCGTGACCTATGTGGCGGAGCTGCGCGCCCCGAACCTGCCGCAGCTCTATTTGTGGGAGCCGGACGCGTTCAAGGACAAGTCGGCGAGCCTCACCCTCTACGAAGGAATCCTGATCGGCATCGCGGGGCTGCTCGCCCTGTTCCTGACCATCGTCTTCGTGGTGCGCGGCGCGATGATCTTTCCCGCCGCGGCGGCGCTCGCCTGGGCAGTGTTCGCCTATGTCTGCATCGACTTCGGCTTCTGGCGCAAGATGTTCGGCCTCGAGGACGCCTCGGAGCGGATCTGGCGCGCGGGCGTCGAGGCGACGATCGGGGCGACCCTCGTCATCTTTCTGTTCGCCTACCTCAACCTGCGCCGATGGCACGTGCGCTACACCCATTTCGCGCTCGCCTGGTTTGCGCTGATGGTGGCGGTGGTCGGGCTTTCGGTCTACAATCCGCCGGTCGCGGCGGGGGTGGCGCGAATCTCGATCGCCACCGTCGCCGGCGTCGGCTTCCTGCTCATTCTCTCGCTCGCGGCGCGCGGGTCCGACCGCGCGGTCATGCTGATCCCGACCTGGTACCTGCTCGCGGTCTGGGTGGTGGCCGCGGGCGCCGCGGCGCTGGGCTATCTGACCAATGACCTTGCGGCGCCGGGCCTGGTCGGCGGCCTGGTGCTGATCGTCATGCTGATCGGCTTCACGGTGATGCAGTTCGCCTTCTCCGGCTCTGGCGGCGCGATGGACAGCGGCCCCGACGCCGAGCGGCGTTCGCTGGCGATGACCGGGTCGGGCGAGGCGATCTTCGACTGGAACGTGCTGACCGACGAGGTTCTCGGCGCCGAGGCGATCGAAGGCCAGCTCGGCCTGAAGCGCGGCGCGCTCGAGGGGCCGGCGGCGGGCTGGCTCGACGTCCTGCATCCGCTCGACCGCGACCGCTTCACGCTCGCCCTCGACGGGCTCCTGCATCAGCGCTCGGGCCGGATCAATCACGACCTCAGGCTGCGCGGGGCGGACGGGCATTATTTCTGGTACGTCCTGAAGGCCCGCCCGGTGATCAGCGCCGATGGCGAGGTGGTCAGGGTGATCGGCTCGCTCGCCGACGTGACCGAGCTCAAGAGCGCCGAGGAGCGCATGCTCCACGACGCGGTTCACGACAATCTGACTGGCTTGCCCAACCGCGAATTGTTCAACGATCGCCTGGGCGCGGCGATCCTTCTGGCCCAGAAGCCCGGCGGCGCCGCGCCGACGGTGATGGTGATCGACATCGACGAATTCCAGTCGGTCAACGATTCTTACGGGCTGTCGATCGGCGACTCGGCGCTTTTGGCGGTGGCGCGGCGTCTGGCCCGGGATTTCCGTCCTGGCGATACGCTGGCCCGTCTCGGCGGCGACACCTTCGGCGCGATCGTGCTCGCCGCCCCGCAGGAGACCGACGCGCCGGCTAGGATCGACGCGCTACGCGCCGCGCTCGCCGCCCCGATCAGCTTCGGGGAGCGGGAAATCACCCTCGCCGTCTCCATCGGCGCCGCCCACTACAATCCGAAGCTGCACGGCAAGGGCGGCGATCTCCTCGCCGACGCCAGGCTCGCGCTCGCCAACGCCAAGCGGGCCGGCGGCGACCGGGTCGAGACGTTCGCCCCTTCGATGCGCCTGCACCGCACCGACCGGCAGTCGCTCGAGAACGACATTCGCCGCGCGCTCGAGCGCGGCGAGATTTCCGTCCTGTTCCGGCCGATCGTGCGCCTCGAGGATCGCACCGTCGCCGGCTTCCAGTCGCTCATCCGCTGGCGCCATCCGAGACTGGGGCTCCTCGGCGAGGATCAATTCCTTTCCGCCGCCGAGTCCACCGGCGCAATCGTCGACATCGGCGCCTATGCTCTTGAGGCGACGGCGAGGGAACTGGCGGCCTGGCAAAAGGCGCTCGAGGTCAATCCGCCGATCTTCGCCACCGTCGCCGCCTCCTCGCGCCAGATGCTGAGCCATGACCTCCTCGCCGACGTGCGCGAGGCGCTCAGCCGCCACTACGTCCATCGCGGCTCGCTCAAGCTCGCGGCGGCCGAGAGCCTGGTGATGGAAAACCCGGAATACGCCGCCATCCTGTTACAGCGCGTGCGCGAGATCGGCGCGGCGCTGATGCTCGACCGGTTTGGCGCCGGCTACACCTCGCTTGGGCATTTGCCGCAATACCGCTTCGATGTGATGCGGATCGACGCTTCTCTGGTCAGGCCCAACTCTTTCGGCGCGCGCTCGCCGATTCTGCGTTCGATCGTGGCCATGGCCCAGGAGATCGGGATGGACGTCATCTCGGAGGGGGCGGAGACCGAATCCGACGCGGTCGAGCTTGCCCAGCTTGGCTGCCAATTCGCGCAAGGAGCAGCCTTCGGCCAACCCATGAACGCGGCCGCAGCCCGAAAGCTGATGGGGGCGGCGGTCGCCTGACGGACCGGCCTATGGGACCCGCCTACGCGCGCGCACAAGTTTACGCGCGCGAATTATCTCAATGACTTCGCTGCTCTTTCGCGCAACTTTGTAACTCCCTACAACCCCCTCGTCTTCGGGAGCGCCGGTAGGCGGCGCGTCTCGAAAGATGCTCCAGAGCGCACGATTGGCGTCTCTTTCTGAAGCATCCTTCGACACGCGATGCTTTGCATCGCGGCTCAGGATGAGGTCCGGAGGGGACGGCTTGGGCGTTACGCGACTTTCGCTCCAGATGCTGGAACCCGCCCCTCGAACCAAATCCGAGGGGCGTGGCGGAGCGGCAGCGCAGCCAGTTTCACAAGCTTTGACGACATGTCCCGGCGTGACTTGAACATCGTTCTCATATTATCTCCAGATTCTAAAATAGTAAACAAATTTCTTTAGATTCTG
>DATGHB010000386.1:0-3558 GCA_035308265.1 Roseiarcus sp. | reverse complement strand
TCCGATCTCGACCGAGCTTTACTACGAGGACCAGAGAAAAGAGGCCAAGGCGCGCGCCGCCGCGTTTCTGAAGCATCGGGCGCCGAAGTATCTCGGCTATTTCGAACGGGTGCTCACCGCCAATCCGGCGGGACCAGCCCACGCAGTTGGCCCCGACCTCACCACTGTCGATCTGTCGCTGTTCCAGGTCTGGGCGGGCTTGACTTACGCCTTCCCGCGCGCGTTCGCGGACGCCGGCAAGCTCTATCCGGCGATTGCCGCGCTGGCCGCTGCGGTCGCGGCGCTCCCGGGCGTCGCCGCCTATCTCCCCTCGGACCGGCGGATTCCCTTCAATGAATCGGGCGTTTTCCGCCGCTATCCCGAGCTCGACCAGGCGCCGGCCAAGGCGGGGCGGCGGAAAGCCTGATCCGGAATAACCCAGCGATTCCGGGCGTGGAAAGCGAATCGCGCGGGAGGAGGTCTCCCGACCCGAACAGCTGCCTTCCGTTACGTTAACCAAGCCTCCGGTTTCGGACAGCGCCGCCCGTCGACCGACCTTGACTCGAACATAGAGAGAACACAAGATGAACTTACCATGATCAAGGAGGTCGAGATGCACACCATCGCCGTATACGCCCTGCGCGACATCGCCGAGATCGGCGCTCTTGGCGCGTTCCTGATCATGATCGCCCTTGTCGCCCGCGCGGTTGGCGCGTGACGCCTCGCCCTTCGGCGGCCGTTACCCTCACCCCCGGCCCTTCTCCCGGAGGGAGAAGGGAGAGTTTCCACAGCCTCTGCCCTGCCCGCTCTCGACCGGCGCGCCGGCTCTTGCGACAACCAGCGCATGGACTCGTCTGTCATCAAAGCCGTTGGTTTCGTTCATCTGCATGTGCATAGCGCCTATTCGTTGCGCGAGGGGGCGCTCGCCATCGAGACGCTGGCCAAGCTCGCCAGAGCGGACGCCATGCCGGCCTTGGCGATCACCGACACCAACAACCTGTTCGGCGCGCTGGAATTTTCCGAGAAGCTCGCCAAAAGCGGGGTGCAGCCGATCATCGGCGCGCAGACGACGGTGGACTTCGGCGACGCGGCGCCCTCGTTCCTGCGCGGCGTCGAAAAGGACAACGCGCGGGCGCCGATCGTGCTCTTGGCGCAGAACGAGGCCGGCTACCGCAATCTCATGCGTCTCGTCTCCGCGCTCTGGCTCGATCCGACCGACGGCGACGAGCCGCACATTCCGTTCGCCGCGCTCGCCGGAGGCGAGGGGCTCATTGCTCTCACCGGCGGTCCCGCCGGGCCGATCGACCGTGGCTTGAGGGCGGGGCTTGGCGACCTCGCGAAAAGCCGGCTCGAGCGCCTGGCCGGGGCGTTCGGCTCGCGGCTCTATGTCGAGATCCAGCGCCACGGGCTCGAGGCCGAGCGCGCGGTCGAGCCTGAACTCATCGCCCTCGCCGATCAGCTCGGCGTGCCGCTGGTCGCGTCCAACGAGCCCTATTTCGGCGGGGCTGCGGACTATGAAGCCCATGATGCGCTGCTCTGCGTCGCCGAGGGCGCGGTCGTCTCCGCCCACCAGCGCCGGCGCTTGACCCCCGAGCACCGGTTCAAGAGCCGCGCGGAAATGATTGAATTGTTCGCCGATCTCCCTGAAGCCGCCGAAGCGAGTGTCGAGATCGCAATGCGCTGCGCCTACCGGCCGCTGACCAGGAAACCGATCCTGCCGCGCTTCTCGCTCGCAAGCGGCGCCGCGCTCGATGAAGAGGGCGAACTCCGCCGCCAGGCAAGCGAGGGCTTGAGAGCCCGCCTTGGCGCGCACGGCCTCGCGGCCGGCCTCGTCGAGGAGGACTACCTCAAGCGCCTCGCCTTCGAGCTCGACGTCATCGTCAACATGAAGTTCGCCGGCTATTTCCTCATCGTCGCCGACTTCATCCAATGGGCCAAGGCGCAAGGCATTCCGGTCGGGCCGGGGCGCGGTTCGGGGGCCGGCTCGCTGGTCGCCTGGGCGCTCACCATCACCGATCTCGATCCGCTCAGGTTCGGCCTCCTGTTCGAGCGGTTCCTCAATCCCGAGCGGGTGTCGATGCCCGATTTCGACATCGACTTCTGCCAGGAGCGGCGCGACGAAGTGATCGCTTATGTGCGCGAGCGCTACGGCGGCGACCGGGTGGCGCAGATCATCACCTTTGGCTCGTTCCTGGCGCGCGGCGTCCTGCGCAACGTCGGCCGGGTGCTGGAAATGCCGCTGGGACAAGTCGACAAGCTCGCCAAGCTCGTGCCGCAGAATCCGGCCCATCCGGTCAGTCTCAAGCAGGCGGTCGCGGACGAGGCGCGGCTGCAAGATGCGGCGAAGGCCGACGAGAAGGTCGCCCAAATGCTCACGATCGCCGAGCGCCTCGAGGGGTTGTATTCGAACGCCTCGACCCACGCCGCGGGCGTCGTCATCGGCGACCGGCCGCTGATCGAGCTCGCTCCGCTCTACCGCGATCCGAAGTCGGCGATGCCGGCGACCCAGTTCAATATGAAATGGGTCGAACAGGCGGGGCTGGTGAAATTCGATTTCCTGGGGCTCAAGACGCTGACCGTGCTCAAACGCGCGGTCGACCTCGTCAAGCGGCGCGGGATCGAGATCGACCTCAACACGATCCCGCTCGACGACGCGAAAACATATGAGGTGCTGGAGCGTGGCGAGGCGGTCGGCGTGTTCCAGGTGGAATCGGGCGGCATGCGCAAGGCGCTGGTCGACATGCGCGCCGACCGGTTCGAGGACCTGATCGCGCTGGTCGCGCTCTACCGCCCCGGCCCGATGGCCAACATTCCCGTCTATTGCGCGCGCAAGCTCGGTCGGGAAAAAGTCGAATACGCCCATCCGCTGCTCGAGCCGATCCTGAAAGACACGTTCGGCGTCATCACCTATCAGGAGCAGGTTCAGCAGATCGCCAAGGACCTCGCCGGCTATTCGCTCGCGCAGGCCGACATCCTGCGCCGGGCGATGGGCAAGAAGATCAAGAAGGAAATGGACGCCCAGCGTGAGCGTTTCGTTACCGGCGCGGTCGATCGCGGCATCGACAAGACGACTGCCGACGCCATTTTCGACGCCTGCGCCAAATTCGCCGAATACGGCTTCAACAAATCGCATTCGGCGCCTTACGCCTTCATCACTTACCAGACCGCATGGTTCAAGGCCAACCACCCTGCCGAATTCCTCGCCGCCTCAATGACGCTCGACAAGAGCAACACCGACAAGCTCGCCGAGTTTCGCGCCGAAGCGCTGAGGCTCGGCATCAAAGTGAAGGCCCCGTCGGTCAACGAGTCGCTGGTCGATTTCGACGTGCGCGACGAAGCAGGGGCGCCGGCCATCCATTACGCGCTGAGCGCCGTCAAAGGGGTCGGCGAAGCGCAGGCCGAGGCTTTGGTCCGTGCGCGGGGGGAGCGCGCGTTCGCTTCGCTCGGCGAGATGGCGGCGCGGCTCGATCCCCGCGCCCTCAACAAGAAGGCGCTCGAGAGCCTGGCTGCGGCTGGCGCCTTCGATTGCCTCGAGTCCAATCGAGCGGCGGCTTTCGCGGCGATCGAGCCGATGCTGGC
>DATGHB010000385.1:0-2192 GCA_035308265.1 Roseiarcus sp. | reverse complement strand
TCGGTTCAGTGACAGGCGATTCGTCTGAAGGCGCCGTTGATGAGGCGAAGGCGCCCAAAAATGCAACCTTCGGGCGAACTCCGAGAAGCAACGGGCGTAAAAGCCGCATAAACGCTCCTAAACGCTAGCAAATCTGCTGGCGTTTATTAGCACTTATTTTTCCGAATCGGGGCTTTTCAAAAGGTTACAGGCGAAAAAACAAAAAATTTCGACTCGCGTCTGATACCGTTGTGCCGACCGTCGCGCGGGGTTCCGCACAGGCTGTTTCCTCAAACATCCCCGCTCTATATCCAGACATTCAGAAATAATAGAGACGGTTCCGGTTTGTGTCAAGAAAATTCGGCATCGCATCCCGCTGCGGCCCGACGGCCGGACGCCCGCTCGATCCGCCTGGCGTGCGCGACGATGAGCGCCAGCGCCGCCGGCGTGACGCCCTCGATCCGCCGCGCTTGGCCCAGGCTCAAGGGGCGGACGGCGATGAACTTCTGCTTCATCTCGTTGGAGAGGCCCGAAAGGCCGGCATAGTCGAGGCTGGGGGGCAGGAGGGTCGAATCGTCGCGGCGGCAGCGGGCGACGTCCTCGGCCTGACGGTCAAGGTAAACGGAGTATTTGGCGTCCGCTTCGAGCCTCCGCACAAGATGATCTGGAATATCTCCAAGTCGAGGCCAGATGCGCTGAAGAACAGAGATCGGGAACCCGGCCTGCGCCGCGAGCTCGAAGGCCGAGCGGCGGACGCCGTCGCGATTGACGGCAAGACCGTGCGCCTCGAGCTCCCGAGGAGTCGCGGTCGCGGCTCGAAGCATGGCGCGGGCCTCATTGAGCGCCTCGCGGGTCTTTTCGTAGGCGCGCGCACGGGCTCCTCCTACGCAGCCGAGCGCGATCCCCTTCGCCGTCAGCCGCTCGTCGGCGTTGTCGGCCCTCAGCGACAGCCGGAATTCGGCGCGCGAGGTGAACATGCGATAGGGTTCGGTCACGCCATGGGTGGTGAGATCGTCGATCATGACGCCGAGATAGGATTCCGCCCGGTCGAAGGTGGCGAGCGCCAGGCCTCCCGCCTTGCGCGCGGCGTTGATCCCCGCCGCGATCCCTTGCGCCGCCGCCTCCTCGTAGCCGGTGGTGCCGTTGATCTGTCCGGCCAGGAACAGCCCCGGGAGCCTGCGCGCTTCGAGCGTCGGATCGAGCCCGCGCGGGTCGATATAGTCGTATTCGATGGCGTAGCCCGGGCGCAGGATGCGCGCGCGTTCGAGGCCCGGGATCGTCGCCACCATCGCGGCCTGCGTCTCCGCCGGCAGCGAGGTCGAAACGCCATTCGGATAGACGGTCGGGTCGTCGACGCCCTCGGGCTCGAGAAAGATCTGATGGCTGTCGCGGTCTGCGAAGCGGATCACCTTGTCCTCGATCGAGGGGCAATAGCGGGGGCCGCGGCCGGATATCGCCCCGGAATAGACGGCGGAGCGATGCGCGTCCGCCCGGATGATCGCGTGGGTCTCGGGCGTCGTGCGGGTGATGTGGCAGGGAAGCTGCGGCGCGGCGACGCCTAAGGTCATCGCGGAGAAGAATTCGGGCTCGGGGTCGCCGTTCTGGATTTCGAGCTTCTCCCAGGCGATCGTCGCGCCGTCAAGCCGGGGAGGGGTTCCGGTCTTGAGCCGCCCGAGGGAAAAACCGGCCTTGTCGAGGCTGCGGGCGAGCGAGAGCGAGGGCGGGTCGCCAAAGCGCCCCGCCGGGGTCCGCTGGTCGCCGAGGTGGATCACGCCGCGCAGGAACGTGCCGGTGGTGAGGACGACGGCCGGACAGGCGATCGCACGGCCATCGGCCAGCTCGATTCCGGTGACGGCCCCGGCCTCGGAGAGGATCTTCGCCGCTTCCCCTTCGACGACAGTCAGGTTCGGCGTATCGGCGACAAGCGCCTGCATGGCGCGCCGGTAAAGCTTTCGGTCGGCCTGGGCGCGCGGCCCCTGGACGGCGGGACCCTTGCGGCGGTTGAGGACGCGGAACTGGATGCCGGCTTGGTCGGCGGCGCGCGCCATGACCCCGTCCAGCGCGTCGATCTCGCGCACCAGATGGCCCTTGCCGAGGCCGCCGATGGCGGGATTGCAGGACATGGCGCCGACGGTGTCGAAGCGGTGGGTCACGAGCGCTGTGTTCGCGCCCAGGCGCGAGGCCGCGGCTGCGGCCTCGCAGCCGGCATGTCC
>DATGHB010000384.1:0-8012 GCA_035308265.1 Roseiarcus sp. | reverse complement strand
GTCTCCGAACTCATTCCCAACCCCAGGCCAAGATCGCGGCAGTTAGCCGCTTCACGGCGTGAACGCAACCGTCCCCGGCCCGCATTGCCCATG
Organism: Roseiarcus sp.; assembly: GCA_035308265.1. Taxonomy (GTDB): domain Bacteria; phylum Pseudomonadota; class Alphaproteobacteria; order Rhizobiales; family Beijerinckiaceae; genus Roseiarcus. The sequence continues at coordinate 7,919 of DATGHB010000384.1, read as the reverse complement.
TCCCGCGGCGCGGCCGGAATGGCGCGAATCGCGCTCAGCCGTTAGGTTCGAGGCGCAATGAATCGTTCAACGCGCAAGGCGCGCAGCGCGCGGGCGCCGGCCGCTGCGTTTGGCGCGCTGCTCGCTCTCGCCTCGGGCGCGGCAAGCGGGACAGCGTCAGCCGCGTGCGCGCCCAAGGATTTCGATGGCGCCAAATTCACTGTGTGCGCGTTTGACCCGCGCCACGACGACATTCGGCTGTTCCTGAAGGGGCCGGACGGCAAGCCCTATGGATCGCTGGCCGCGCTCGCCGCGGCGCTCAAGGCGAAGGGCGAGACGCTCGTCTTCGCCATGAACGCCGGCATGTTCGGCGAGGATCAATTCCCCATCGGCCTCTATGTCGAGAACCGGCGCAAGCTGCATGAGGCGAACACGCGCGGCGGCGCGACCAATTTTCACCTGAAGCCGAACGGGGTGTTCTGGGTCGGCGACGGCGTCGCGGGGGTGACCGAGACGAGCCGCTATCTCGCCCAGACGCCGCCCGCGCGCTATGCGACCCAATCGGGACCGATGCTGATCGTCGAGGGCCGGATTCACCCGAAGATCCGGCCGGGCGGAACCTCGCAAAAGATCCGCAACGGAGTGGGCGCATGCGAAGGCGGCGCGGTCGTGTTCGCCATCGCCGACGAGCCGGTGACCTTCGACGCCTTCGCGCGCCTCTTCCGCGACGGCCTTCGCTGTCGGAACGCGCTCTTCCTCGACGGCTCGGTGTCGTCGCTCTACGCGCCGGACCTCAATCGCGACGACGAGCTCGCTCCAATCGGGCCGATTGTCGGGGTGGTGCGGCCGAGAGGTCAGAGTGAGTAAGCATGAGGCGCTCTCACGCGATGGCGATCCGGGACGCAAAGCCTGAGGACGCGGCGGCGGCCTGTGAAGTGGCGCGCCGCTCAATCATCGAGCTCTGCGCAGCCGATCATGGCGGCGATCCGGAGATTGTGGCGCGGTGGCTCGCCAACAAGACGCCGGAAAATATGGGCGCCTGGATCGCGCGGCCGGACGCGTCTCTGCTCGTCGCCGCCGAAGACGGCGCGATCCTCGCGGTCGGGATGGTCAGCGACGCGGGCGAAATTCTTCTCAACTATGTCTCGCCCAGCGCGCGGTTTCGCGGAATCAGCCGAGCGCTTCTGAAGGCGCTCGAAGCCCGAGCGCGCGAGCGCGGCGCGGCGATCGCGACGCTCGAAAGCACACAGACCGCGCGACGCTTCTACCTCTCGAACGGCTATGTCGAAACCGGCGCGGCGACGATGAAGTTCGGCATGCGCTCGGGCTATCGGATGAGCAAGGCTCTCGCCTGAACAGCCGAGTCAGGGCGCGGGCGGCTCCTTGTCTCCGGTCCGAAGCGGCCGCTGAAGGATCGGCGTGTCGACCCAGCGGCCAAACTTGAAGCCGACCGACCTCAACGTTCCGACGAGCTCGAAACCGAAACGCTTGTGCAACACGATCGAGCCCAAGTTGGCGCTATCGCCGACGACAGCGACCATCTGGCGCCAGGGTCCGCGCTCACAGGCCGCGATCAATTCGCCGATGAGCGCGGAGCCTACGCCGCGCCCCCTGAGCCGGTCGGCGACATAGACCGAATCCTCGATCGCGAAGCGATAGGCCGGCCGCCGGTGATAGGCCCCTGCGTAAGCGAAGCCCGCGATTTCGCCGCCCGCTTCGGCGACCAGATAAGGCAGGCCGAGATCGACCGAGGCGCGGCGGCGCGCGAGCATCTCTTCGAGGGTCGGAGGAATTTCCTCGAAGGTGGCGAGCGAGTGAAGGACGTAATGGGCGTAGATGGCGCGCGCCGCGCCCATGTCGGCCTCGCTCGCGGCGCGAACGACGACGGTGTCGCTCATCTCGTCATCGGGCCTTGCCTGGCGCGGCGGAAGCCGCTCACGGGAACAGCCCGCGCATCTGCTTCGTCTTCACCACCCGTTCGACCCCGATCGCCATCGCCGCCGTGCGGTTTGAGACCCCGTCGCGCTTGGCTCTCGCGATGACCAGCGCCCAGGAGCGGTCGAGCGCCCGTTCGAGCCGGTCCATCACCTCGTCCCGCGACCAGAAATATTGCTGCAGGTCCTGCACCCACTCGAAATAGCTGACGATCACCCCGCCCGCGTTGCACAGGATGTCGGGGATGACGAAGATGCCGTCGTTGCGCTCGGCGAGCGCCCGGTCGGCCTCGGGCGTGGTCGGGCCGTTCGCGCCTTCGGCGATGACGCGGCAGTTGAGGCGCCGCGCGAGGTCGCCGTCGATCACCCGCTCGACCGCGCATGGCGCGAGCACGTCGCATCGCTGCTCGAGAAGCGCGCGCGGGTCGATCGCGGCCTCGCTCGAATAGCCCGCAAGCACGCCGTATGTCGCCGCATGTGCGACCAGCGCCTTCACATCGAATCCGTTGGGGTCGTAGTAGGCGACAGTGTGATCGCTGACCCCGATCACCTTGACGCCCCGCGCCGACAAGCCCAGCGCCGCGTGGGAGCCGACGTTGCCGAAACCCTGGACGATCGCGGTCGCGCTCGACGGCGCGATGTCGAGCGCATCGAGCGCGCGAAAGGCGAGGAAAGCCACGCCATGCCCGGTCGCCTCGCGCCGGCCGAGCGTGCCGCCGGACCCGACCGGCTTGCCGGTGACGATCTCCGGCACGGTGATCCCCTGATACATCGAATAGGTGTCCATGAACCACGCCATCACCTGCTCGTTGGTGCCCATGTCCGGCGCCATCACGTCCACCCGCGGGCCGACGAACGGAATCATCTCCTGCATGTAGCGGCGGCTGAGGTTCTCGAGCTCCTTGAGCGTGAGCGCGCGCGGATCGACCGCGACCCCGCCCTTGCCGCCGCCAAAAGGCAGGTCGGCGAGCGCGCATTTCCAGCTCATCCAGACGGCGAGCGCCGCGATTTCGCCAATGTCGACATTGGGCGCGAAGCGCGTGCCGCCCTTGGCGGGACCGAGCGCCAGATGATGCTGGACCCGGTATCCGACAAAGACCTCGGTCCGCTGGTCTTCCATCCGGACCGGACAGGTGACGACGATCGCGCGCTTCGGATAGAGCAGCCAGTCGCGCTGGTCCTCGGGGATGCTCAGATGATCGGCGATGACGATCAGCTGATCGCGGGCCATTTCGAACACCGGACCGGTAAAGAGGCTGTTATTCATTTCCGTATCTCCGGCTGCCGGTCTCAAGCGCGGCGGCCCGATGATAGCCGCCGCCCAAGCCGGGGAAACAGAAAAAGCACGTGGCGGACGCGACCGCGCTTGCCGCCCATCCCGCCGGGTCGGCTTGACTTCGCGCCGAGCCTCACTATTTTGCGCCGCCGAATAGGTGAGCCTGCGAACCTTCGTGGGCCTTTTGGCGCGACCCGCGCGCGCCGCCCCGCTGAAGGACGATCCCCATGGCCAAGGCCGCCTCGCTCAAAATCAAGCTGCTCTCGACCGCCGACACCGGCTATTTCTACGTCACCAAGAAGAACGCCCGCACCAAGACCGAGAAGCTGACCTTCAAGAAATACGATCCGGTCGCGCGCAAGCACGTCGAGTTCAAGGAAACCAAGATCAAGTAGGCTGACCGACTTTCCGCCTACAGAAAAAGGGCGCCTTCGCGGCGCCCTTTTTGTTCCGCCGGCTCGGTCGCGGCTCAGGGCGGCGCGGGCATTTTCGCGTAAGTCTCGCCGGGAACGATGACGAAGACCGGCGTCGAAGGCGTTTCCTTCGGCCCGAATGGTCCTGGAACGGCGTTCTTGACCGGGGGAAGGCTGCGCAAATAGGCGACGATCGCGTGCGCGTCCTCCGGGGTGAGGTGGGAGAGGCCCGCATAGGGCATGATCGGCGCGAGCCTGCGGCCGTCCGGCCGGACGCCCGCGGTGAAGGCGGATATGATCTGGTCGTCGGTCCAGGCGCCCAAGCCGGTCTCTTTGTCCGGCGTAAGGTTGCGCCCGACGAATACGCCCGCCCCAGGAATCGCGAAGCCGACATCGGAGCCGGCGAGCGTTCGCGAGAAGTCCGGCTTGCCGAAGAAATAGCCGGGCGTGTGGCAGTCGTTGCAGCTGCCGAGCGTGACGAGATATTTTCCACGCGCGATCTCGGAATCGGCCGCGTGCGCGGCGCCCCCGCAGACCATGGCGGCCGCGGCGAACGCGGCCGAGCGCAGGCTTCGCATGAATGCTCCCCTTCCTGGTCCCAATGGCGCACCAAACAATGACGGCGTCAATCAGGCAATTGGGAGAACTACCCACTGTCCTGAGCCGCTAACATCGGCGGCGGCTCGACGGCCCGCCCCTGTCAGCGAGGCGCCCGCCGTCAATGCGCGGATGGCGCGTGGCCGCCGAGCTTGATCTTGCGCAGGCTGAGCGCCAGCGGGATCGCCGCGATCGAAAGAGCCGTCAGCACCCAGAAGACGTCGATATAGGCGAGGTAGGACGCCTGCGTCTGCACCTCTTGTCCGATCCACGAAAGGGCCTGCTGGCGCGCCTCGGGCGCCAAACTGCCGTGGGCGAGAAAATAGTGCGTCGCCTGCTGCAGCGTCTGCTGATATTGCGGGCTCGATGGGATCGCGTGCTCGATGAGCCGGCTCTGGTGGAACTGCTCGCGGTGCTGGAGCACGTTGGCGGCGAGCGAGACGCCGATCGAGCCGCCGATGTTGCGCGCGGCGTTGATGAGCGCCGAAGCCATGTCCACCCGGTTGGGCGCAATCCCGTCATAGGACGCGGTGATCATCGGGATGAAGATGAGCGGCAATCCGACGCCCAGAGCCATGCGGGTGCGGGCGAAGAACCAGAAGTCGAGGTCGCCGTACACGCTGGTCAATTCGTACATCGAGATGGCGGTGAAGATCGCGCCGACCATGATCAGGTATTTTGGCTGGAACCGGCCCGCGAGGTTCCCGACCACGAACATCATCGCCATCGTGACGAGGCCGCCCGGGGTGAGCAGAAGACCGGCCCAGGTCGCGGTGTAACCGAAGTCGCTTTGCACCAGCAGCGGCAGGAACTGGGAGGTCGCGTAGAGGATCGCGCCCGTCGCCCCCATCACCACGAAACAGGCGCCGAACTGACGCGTGGCCACCATCCTGACGTCGATCATCGGATCGCGCCTGCTCGCCTCCCAGGGGATCATCAGCACGAAGGCGAGCGCGCAAATCATCGTCACCGCGACGATGAAGCTCGAGCCGAACCAGTCATCCTCGAGGCCGCGATCGAGCACGAGCTCGAGCGCGCCGAGGAAAGTCGAGACAAGCAAGAAACCGATGAGATCGAACCTGGCGGCGCGAGCCTGATCAGGCCTGTCGGCAGGGAGGAGAAGGGCGATCAGCGCGATGGTTGCGAGGCCAACCGGGCCGTTGATCAGAAAGGCCCAGCGCCAGGACCAGTTATCGGCCAGCCATCCGCCGAGCGCCGGGCCGACCACCGGCGCGACCACCACCGCGACGCCGAACAGCGCGAACGCCTGCCCGCGCTTCGACGGTGGAAACGAGGCGGCCAGAATGGATTGCGAGACCGGCACCATGCCGCCCCCGGCCAGGCCTTGCAGGATGCGGAACATGAGCAGCGCGTCCAGACTCCGCGCCTGAGCGCACAGAATGGAGCTCACGCTGAAGAGCGCGAGACAGATGAGGAAAAAGGTCTTGCGCCCGAATCGCCTGGCGAAATACGGGCTCGCGGTCAGGCTCGCGGCGTTGGCGACCAGATAGGTCGTCACCACCCACGAGGCTTCGTCGTCGCTGACCCCCATGCCGCCGGCGAAATACGGCAGGATGGTGTTGGCGATCGTGGTGTCGAGCACTTCCATGAAGGTCGCGAGCGCGACCAGGATGGCGATCAGCCAGGGGCTCGTGGATGCTGCGCCGCGGACCGCCGGCGCGCTGGCCGGAACGGTCGCCTCGCTCACACCCGCCTCCACCATTGCTCGACGGCCGCTCTCAGCCTCTCATAGAGCGAGGGCGAGGGATCGACCCGCACGGTCGGAACGACCGACATGCCCGGCCCCAGCGCCACATCGGCCGGCGGATTGTCGAGGATGATCTTGACCGGCACCCGCTGGACGATCTTGACGTAGTTGCCGGTGGCGTTTTCGGGCGGCAGCAGCGAAAACGCCGGGCCGGAGCCGGGCTGGACGCTCGCGACATGGCCGTGAAAGTCGCGCTCCGGATAGGCGTCGATCTCCATCTCGACCGGCTCGCCCGGCCGCATGCGGTCGAGCTGGGTCTCCTTGAAGTTGGCGGTGACCCAGATCTGGTCGGGCACGAACATGGTGAGATTGGTCCCGGCCTGCGCATATTGGCCGACCGCGCCTGTGAGGTTGACGACCCGGCCCGGCTGGTCGGCGATGACGGTCGTATAGGAGAGGTTAAGCTTGGCCTGGTCGAGCTGGGCCTCAGCCTGCGCGAGGGTCGCCTCGGCCGAGGCGCGCTGGGCCTTCAGCGTGTCGATCTGGCGCTCGGCCACTTTGAGCGTCGCTTGCGCGCTGTCGACAGCGGCTTGCTGGGCCTTGAGACCCTGGACGTCGATCGTGCCCTGCTGGGCCGTCGCCCAGCCTTTGTTCACGAGCGGCTGGTCGCGTCCCCAGGTGACCTTGGAGAGTTCGAGGTTCGCCTGCGCCTGGCCCACCTGCGCCTGAGCCGCCGCGATCTGCGCGTTTTGGGTGTCGATCTGCGCGTCGATATTGTGGACGCCTGCCTGCGCTCCCGCCACCTGGGCCTGCGCCTGTTCAAGCGCCACGCGGTAATCGCGTGGGTCGATCTTGGCGATCACCGCGCCCTTGTCGACATGCTCATTGTCGGTGACCGGGACGGCGGCGACATAGCCCGCGATCTTGGGCGCGATCGCGAACTGGCGCGCCGCAATGAAGGCGTCGTCGGTCGACTCGAAATGGGCGGCAAAATCCCAGTAGACATATCCGGCAGCCCCGGCGATCAGCAGCGCCGCGAAGCTCGCCGGCGCGAGGACCGGATGGCGGCGGAGGAACCCCTTGCGCAGCCCCTGCCCAGCCTTTTCATCTTGCGCGGCCGGCGGCTCTCCGGGTTTGGCGGGCTTGGCCCGGCCCTCGGTCTTCTCGGCGGGCTCAGCCGGGCGGTCGTCCTTCGGAGGCGCCTCGCGCGCCGGAGCGTCCAGGGTGATGACGTCGCGCTTCTGATTCGCCGACAGCGAACCCCCGCCGCGTGGCTCCTCATTCCAATCGGCTTCGGACGCCGGAGCGTCCTTGTACATTTCCTGCCCTTGGTCTTGATTTCTGCGCGCCACGGCCGGAACTCCCCGTTCTGCGGCCCCCCAAAGCGCCCCAGTAAAACGAAACGAAACTGGGTCGTTCACTTTACATTGGTCAGAGCCGGACCTAAATCAAGAGGCGTGAGCGCCGATTTTAACGATCGCGGCCTCGGGCAAGAGCTCGCGGCTGCTGTGGAATCGGGAGGCGCGCCCGGACCGGCGCGCGCCGTCCGTTGCGGGCGCCCGCCCCGCGAGCTTGCCGGCAAGGTCGAGGAGCGAATCCTCGACGCCGCAGGGCATGTGTTCCTCGACCGCGGCTTCGAGGGGGCGAGCGTCGAGGAGATCGCGGAGGCGGCCTCAGCCGGAAAGCCGACCATCTATGCGCGATTTCCCAACAAGCAGGCGCTGTTCACCGCGGTCATCGAGCGCCTCGTGCGCCGCAACACCAGCCTCGACGTCGTGTCCTGCGGCGACGGCCCGATCGAGGTGCGCCTGGAGGCTCTCGCCACCCTGATCCTGACCAGGCTTCTGAGCCCGGAGACGATCGGGCTCATTCGGGTCGCGGTCGCGGAAGCGCGACGGTTTCCCGATCTCGCGACCAGCGTGGGCGCCATGGGGCGCGCGTGTCCGACGGAAGCGGTGGCCCGCCTGTTCGGCGAATGGGCGGCGTCCGGCGACATCGGCGGCTCGCCCGCC